>JBDTNP010000061.1:0-6946 GCA_039933695.1 Betaproteobacteria bacterium
AGTCGAACCTGCAGGAAGTGCGCGCCCGCGGCGGCGAGCTCTACGTCGTCGCCGATGCCGACAGCCAGATTCCGTCGAGCGACGGCATTCACGTGCTGCGCCTGCCCGAGCACGCGGGGCTGTTGTCGCCGATCGTGCACACGATCCCGCTGCAGCTGCTCGCCTACCATACGGCCGTGCTGCGCGGCACCGACGTCGACAAGCCGCGAAACCTGGCGAAGTCGGTGACCGTGGAGTGAGAAACACGGAATTCGGCGAAGTCGGTAACCGCAGAGTGAGAAACGCCGACGGCGGGCGGTGATGAGGCTTCGCACCGAGTTTCGCCTGCGCATCCGCCGCGGCAACGACATTGCGGTCGGCCCGGGCAAGATCGACCTGCTCGAAGCGATAGGCGCGACGGGATCGATCAGCGCCGCCGCTCGCTCGCTCGGGATGTCGTATCGCCGCGCGTGGTTGCTGGTCGATACGATGAATCGATGCTTCCGCACTTCGGTGGTCGAGGCGGAAGCCGGCGGCAAGCGCGGCGGCGGTGCGACCCTGACCCGGCTCGGGCGCGAGGTGATCGAGCGATACCGCCGGATCGAGCACAGCGCCGCGCGCGCCGGCGCGGCGGACATCCGTGCGCTGAGGCGAAAGCTGGCCTAGGCGTAACCGACGCTGCGCCGGTCGAGCGATACCGCCTTGATCAGCGCATAGATTTGCTGCCCTTCGCGCAGCGCGAGCTCGTGCACCGACCGGCGGGTGATTCGTGCCAGCAGCGGCAGCTGTCCGACCCGTAGCTGAACGTCGACGATCGGCCCCTCCTCGGTGGCGATCGCGGCCAGCGTCGCCGGAAGCACGTTGAGCACGCTCAAGCCCGCGGGCCGCGCTACTGCCAGCGAAACGTCGCGCGCGCGGATGCGCACGCGCACGCGCTCGCCGACCAGGGCCTCGACATTGGGCACGATCAGCTCGCCGCCGTCGAAACGCAGCGTGGTGAGCCCATAGGCGAGATCGTGTGCAGCGACGACGGTCTCGATCACCGAACCGGATTCGTATCTGCCGGTGTGCGGACGCAGATCGATCCGCCCCATCACCTCGTCGACCGGTCCGTAAGCCAGCGCCTTGCCGTCGGCCAGGACGACGACCGTGTCGGCCAGTCGCGTGATCTCTGCAACCGCATGGCTGACGTAGACGATCGGTATATGCAGGTCATCGCGCAACTGCTCGATGTAGCGAAGCACCTCGCTCTGGCGCGGCACGTCCAGCGAGGCGAGCGGCTCGTCCATCAGCAACAGGCGCGGCGCCGCCAGCAGCGCGCGGCCGATCGCCACCCGCTGCTTTTCGCCGCCCGAAAGCTTGTCCGGCAAGCGACGAAGCAGCGTCTTGAGTCCGAGCAACTGGATGACGTGTGCCGGATCGATGACGCGCGCGGCAGCCGGCGCGCGATGCAGTCCGTACCGCAGATTGGCTTCCACGTCGAGGTGCGGAAAAAGCAGCCCGTCCTGGAATACGTAGCCGAGGCGTCTCTTGTCCGGCGGAAGGTCGATGCCGCGAGCGCTGTCGAACAGCGCCTCGCCGTTGATGACGATGCGTCCGCGTTGCGGACGACTGGTGCCCGCGAGCGCGTTGACTACGCTGGTCTTGCCCGACCCTGAGCGGCCGAACAGCCCGACGATCGGGGCCTCGGCGCGAAACGCGACCTTGAGCTCGAACGCACCAAGCTGCTGCTCGATGTCAACGTCGATCATCGGCACCTGCGGTCTTGCGCGATCGTCGCGTCAGCCATTCGGACGCGATCAGCGCCGCGATCGACAGGACCACGGCGAACAGCGACAGGCGAACCGCTTGCGCATCGCCGCCGGGGGTCTGGACTAACGAGTAGATCGCCAGAGGCAGTGTTTCGGTCTCCCCGGGAATGTTGGACACGAAAGTGATCGTTGCGCCGAATTCGCCGAGGCTGCGCGCGAATGAAAGCAGCGCGCCGGTGACGATTCCCGGCAGCGCCAGCGGCAGCGTGATCGACGCGAAGACCCAGGCGCGCGATCCGCCCAAGGTCCGCGCGACAGTTTCAAGCCGTCGGTCGATCGCCGCGATCGACAGCCGGATCGCGCGCACCATCAGCGGAAATCCCATGATCGCAGCGGCCAGCGCTGCGCCGGTCCAGCGAAACGCAAAGACGATGCCGAACCAGTCGGCGAGCCACGCGCCGAGGACGCCCCTGCGGCCGAACAGCAGAAGCAGAGCGAACCCGACGACGACCGGCGGCAGGACCAGCGGCAAGTGGACGATCGCATCGAACAGCGTCTTGCCCGGGAAATTCGTGCGCGCGAGCAGGTAGGCGAAGAAAATCGCCGGCGGCAGGCTGCACGCGACACCGACCAGCGCGACCTTCAGGCTCAGGACGATGATGCCCAGTTCCATGTCGCTCGGCATGATTAATTCGCCATCGCGAAACCGTGCCGCAGCCAGATCGCTCGCGCCGCCGGCGATGCCAGGCTGTCGACGAAGCGTTTCGCGTAAGGCGAACGGCTGATTGCGACGATTGCGACGGGATAGACGATCGTCGCGTGCGTGTACTCAGGGAACGAGTCGACAATGCGGACCTTGGGCTCGGCAAGCGCATCGGTCGCATACACGATGCCGAAAGGCGCCTCGCCGCGAGCGACCAGCAGCAACGCGGCGCGGACGTTCTCCGTGCGCGCGATGTGCGTCTCGACGGCGCTCCAGACATGCAGCGATCGCAGTGCCTCGCTGCCGTACTTGCCGGCGGGAACGCTGTCTGGATTGGCCATCGCCATCCGTCCTGCGCCCAGCGCTCCGGCAAGGTCGAAGCCCGGCGCTATTCGCAGCGCGGCGCGCGAACCGGCGGGCGCGATCAGCACCAGCCGGTTGCGCAGCAGATCGATGCGCGTGCCGGGGCGGATCGCCTTGCGCTTGTCGAGATACTCGACCCAATCGACATCGGCGGACAGAAAGACGTCGGCGGGCGCGCCGGCCTCGATCTGCTTCGCCAGTGCATTGCTTCCGGCATACGACACGCTCACTTTAGCGCCGGTGTCGGACTGGAACCGGCTGACCTCCTCGTCCAGCGCCTCCCTGAGACTGGCCGCGGCAAAGACCAGAAGATCGGCGCCGCGTGCGGACGCGATCGGCAGCGCTGCTAGCGCCAGGCCGAGCACGACGGCGGCCGCCGCCAGCCGTTCCCGCATGGGTTGATCCCGGTGTGTGGTAACGCGGGACAGTAATATACCGTGGAATATAACGCTCGGCAATTCGGTGGCCCGGAACTTTCTCAATATCTCAAGCGTCGTGGTCGCTGGCGTTCGGGTAGAACAACGGCTGGCCGTCGATCTTGTAGCCGGCGATGGCCGTCTGCCCTTCGGGCGAGACCAGCCAGTCGATGAACAGCTGCCCGAGTTCGTTCTTCACGTTCGGGTGTTTGACCGGATTGACCAGCATCACGCCGTACTGGTTGAACAGCCGCTTGTCGCCCTCGACAAGTATCCTCAGGTCGCCGCGATTCTTGAATGCGAGCCAGGTGCCGCGGTCGGCGAGGATATAGGCATTCATCGATGCCGCCGTATTGAGCGCCGGGCCCATCCCCTGACCGACATCGCGGTACCAGGGTCCTTTGCTCTTGTCGATGTCGATGCCCGCGATTTTCCACAGCGCGAGCTCCGCGATATGAGTACCGCTGCGATCTCCACGCGACAAGAAGGGTGCGTGCGCGGCATCCAGTTTTTGCAGCGCGACGACGATATCTTTGCCGCCGCCCACTCTTGCGGGATCGGTTTTCGGGCCGATCAACACGAAATCGTTGTACATCACCGGAAAGCGCTTCACGCCTTCGCCTTCGGCCAGAAACCTTTCCTCCGCCGAGCGCGCGTGCACGAAGACGACGTCGGCATCGCCGCGCCGCGCGACGTCGAGCGCCTGGCCGGTGCCCAGCGCCACGACGTGGACCTTGATGCCGGTCTTGGCTTCGAATATCGGCAACAGGTAGCCGAATAATCCGGATTGCTCGGTGGAAGTCGTGGAGGCAACTGTGATGAAACGTTCTTGCGCGACCGCCGCGAACGTGGCTATCGTCAGCAGGAAGACCAGGCAAATGCGACGTGTAACTACCATGGCAATTCTCCTTCGAGGAAGCGCCTCGCTTCGTCGGACTGCGGATGCCTGAAAAAGGTCTCCGCGCTCGCGCGCTCGGCGATCTTTCCCTGGTGCAGAAAGAGGATGTCGTCACCGATGCGGCGAGCTTGGCCGAAGTTGTGCGTCACGAGCACGATCTTGGTTCCCGCCTCGACCATCGCCTGGACCACGTTCTCGACCTCGTGCGTCGCACCCGGATCGAGGCTCGCCGTAGGCTCGTCCAGAAAAATGATCTCGGGCTGCAGTGCCCAGGCGCGGGCCAGCGCAAGGCGCTGCTGCTCTCCGCCGGAAAGAACGCGCGCTGGATGCGCGGCCTGCGATTCGAGGCCGACCTTGCGCAGCGCTTCGCGGGCGCGCGCGATACGGGACCCTGGCGGTACGCCTGCAACGCCCAGCGCGTAGGCGACATTGGCGATCGCCGAGCGCCGCAACAGGATCGGACGCTGGAAGACCATCGCCTGCCGGCGCGGCGCGCCGGGAACCTCGGCCGAGTTCCACTGGATCGAGCCTTCGGAAGGCAGGAGCAAACCGTGGCACAGGCGAAGCAGCACGCTCTTGCCGGCGCCGTTCGGGCCGACGATCACGGTGCGGGGCCCGGCTTCGATCGTAAGCGTTACCCGATCGATGATGCGCCGCGTGCCGACGGCGAAGACGACGCGGTCCAGGCGCAGCGGCAACAGCGACATCGGTGCCCGCATGTCCATCGGCGGCATCACCCGTACCGCCGCTGCGCTGTTTCCTTGACCAGGTATGCGGCCGCGTTGAGCGCGATCACGATCGCGACCAGGATGAAGCCGAGGCCGAGCGCCAGCGGCAAGTCGCCCTTGCTGGTCTCGAGCGCGATCGCCGTGGTCATCACGCGGGTGACGCCGTCGATGTTGCCGCCGACGATGATCACCGCGCCGACCTCGGCCGCGGCCCGACCGAAGCCGGCCAGGACGATCGTGACCAGCGAAAAGCGCAGGTCCCACAGCAAGGTTGTGACCGCGCCGAGCCGGGTTTCGCCCAGCGAGCGAAGCTGCTCGCGGTATTCGAGCCAGGCGTCCTCGACTACTTGGCGCGTCAGCGCGGCGATGATAGGCGTTATCAGGATCGCCTGCGCGATCACCATCGCCGCCGGCGTAAACAGCAGCCCGAATGCCCCGAGCGGGCCGGCGCGCGAAAGCAGTAGGTAGACCAGCAGTCCGACCACCACCGGCGGCAGTCCCATCAGCGCGTTCAGCAGGACGATCGTCGTCCTGCGGGCAGGGAAGCGGCTGACGGCGATCAGTGCGCCCAGCGGCAGGCCGAGGACGGCGGCGATCGCGACCGCGGTCAGGCTGACCTGCAGGCTCAACGCCACGATGTCGCCCAGCCGCGAGTCGAACGAAGCGACCATATGCCAAGCCTCGGCCACGGCCGAGGAAAGGCTGCTCATCGGATAGCAGGCAAGCGCTTGATAATATGCATTGTAATACCTGTATCTGGCGTAACAGCTGTCGCGTCAAGTATTCAACATGATAAGGGGCCGCAGCCGCCGCTCAAACAGGCAAAAACATGCCTAATCTGGCTGCTCCCGCAACAAGGCACCCAGCCCGGCGCACGCCTTCGGGGCGTCGCTGATTTACGGTACGATGGGCGCCCCAACCCATTCCCGTTCCGATGGAATTTGCCTTCATCATCGATCCGCCCGAATGGCTGAAGGCGTACAAGGACACGAGCATCGCGATGATGCGTGCCCTGCAGGCGCGCGGCCACGCGATCTATCTGGCCGAACCCAAGGAGCTTTTCTGGCGCGCCGCGGCGACGCAGGCGCGCGTGCGGCGCGTCGAAGTCACCGGTGACGACCACGACTGGTATCGCGCCGCGGAGCCCTCGACGCGGCCGCTCGCCTCGTTCGCCGCGGTGCTGATGCGCAAGGACCCGCCGTTCGACATGGAATACGTCTATTCGACGTACCTGCTCGAGGCGGCCGAGCACGAAGGCGCATACGTCATCAACGGCCCCCGCGCGATACGCGACCACAACGAAAAATGGGCGATCGCCGAGTTTCCGCAGTTCACGGTTCCGACGCTGGTGACGCGCGATCCCGAGATCATCGCAGAGTTCATCGACGAGCACGCCGACGTCATCCTGAAGCCACTCGACGGCATGGGCGGATCGTCGATCTTTCGCGTGCGCCGCAACGACGTCAATCGCAATGTGATCATCGAGACGATGGCGCATTTCGGCGCGCGCAGCGTCATGGCACAGCGATTCATTCCCGAGATCGCCGACGGCGACAAGCGCATCATCCTGATCGACGGCGAGCCGGCGCCGCATGCGCTGGCGCGCATCCCGAAGGCCGGCGAAACGCGGGGCAACCTCGCGGCCGGCGGCCGCGGCGTGGCGCGTCCGCTGACGGCGCGCGATCGCGAGATTGCCGACACGATCGGACGGGCGCTCGCGCCCAAGGGTCTGTTCGTCGTCGGCCTCGACGTGATCGGCGACTACCTGACTGAGGTCAACGTGACCAGCCCGACGGGGTTCGTCGAGATCAGCCAGCAGACCGGGTTCGACGTCGCGGGCGCGTTTGCGCAGGCGCTGGAAAAGAGCGTTGGCGCGCGTTGAGGAGCGTCCCGGCGAGAGCCTTGCCGCTCGAGCGCCCGTGCTAAGATAAAGCCACCCGCGCGGGCGAGGCATCCAAAGGTCGGGATTAATGACAAATGCCGCGGGACACACTCATGGCGCGGGCCGTCAGGGGACAGACAGCATGATCGGCATCCTCATCGTCGCCCACGGCACCTTGAGCGACAGCCTGATCGGCGCGGTGACCCACGTGCTCGGCAGCCGCCCG
>JBDTNP010000062.1:0-10316 GCA_039933695.1 Betaproteobacteria bacterium
GATCGCGCAAGCTGCGTTCCTCGACCGAGGCACCCTGCGCCGGCAGATCCGGCAGCTGCGTCAGGACGGCCCGCAAGGCAGCGCTCCCATCGTGGCGATCGAGCGCCGCCTCGAGGTCGGTCAGCAGCCGCGACAGGCGGCCGCGCTGCTCCGCCAGGTGATTGAACTGGGCATCGCAGCGCGGAATCGGCGTCGGATAGCTGCGAATTTCGTCGGCAAGCGACGCCCGGACGCCGGTGAGCCAGTGCTGAAGCTCGCGCGACAATCGTTCGATGCTGTTCGTCTCGATCATGCTGGACGATGTCTGATGCGCCATGGACATGTTTGCCTCGACGGCGGATGCCTCGAAAGAAGCGGCGCGCCTGGGGCGGCGCACGGCGACATGATGCACGGATTTGCCGAAAAATTGAAGGCGTCCGCGGTGCACCGCTGTCCGGCCTTCACTTGAAGCGAGCTCAATCGCCGGCGAGCATCCGTTGCAGCACCCGGTCGCGCCGCACGAAGTAATGATAAAGAGCTGCGGCGACGTGCAGTCCGATCAGGCCGAGCACGACATACGACAGCACGACGTGGATGTCGCCGGCGAGGAACCCGATTTTTGCTTCGGGCGGCACAAGGCGGGGAAGGGTGACGAGATCGAAGACGCGAACCGCCCAATCGCGGGCCGACGCCGCCGCCCAGCCGAGGATCGGCAGAACCAGCAACAGCGCATACAGCAGCAGATGGGTCGCACGCGCCAGTTTCTGCTCCCACGGCGCAATACTTTCGGCGGCCACCGCCACCGGATGGGCGCGGCGCCACAGCACCCGTATTACAACCACGGCCATGATCAGCACGCCGAACGACAGGTGTAGATTGACCAGCCTCCCCGGGAGGACGCCGCGGCGGGTTGCCGGCATCGTCCATCCGATGACGAACTGGACGAAGACGAGCGCGAACACCAGCCAGTGCAACGATTTTGCCACCGGGTCATACCGGGCAGTGGAGGCAGTCGCCGCCGGATTATCGCTGTCTTCGGATCGGTCCATGTTTATGTGCGCAAACAGGTGACATGAGAACGTTGGTGAAGTTCACTTTACGAACAACGCTCGATCATCGACCGATCAGACGGCCAAGAAAGGCGGCAAGCGGCGAGCGTCTCTTCGGCAACCTCCCCGGCATCGGGTCGAAATAGCGGCGATCGATATAGCACCAGCCCCAGGTTTCGCCCCGCTCGAACGAGGCGATCATCGGGTGCCCGGTTGCGTTGAAATGCTTGAGCGCATGCATGTGCTCCGAATCCTCGCAGCATCCGACGTGACCGCAGGTCAGGCAGAGCCGCAGCTCGTTCCACGTCGCGCCGATCGCCATGCAGTCGACGCAGCCGTTGCTGTCCGGCCGGATCTCGCGGATCTCGCTGAAATGTTCGCAGCGTTCGGTCATCTTCAGTCTGTGCCAGCCGGGGGCACTCTGCCAACGCGCCGCGTCGGTCGCCCGGAAGGATCCGGAGTATACCGGCGGCGGGAAAAAACGGCCGCTTGCGAGGCGCGCGCGACCCGCCAGTCAACGCTTGAAATCGACGCGGCCGACATTCGCTCTCTCGAGATCGGCCTTGACTTGCGCGCGCCCGCGCTCGTAGACGATTTCGCGCCCCATCGCGCTGCCGGCATAGGCCATGCCGTTGCGAGTCGGATGGAGCTGACACCGCACATTGTGGACGCCTTCGCCAAGGACGACTTCGATGACTTCGGCGCGCTTGCTCAGCACGACGACATCCAGCGTTTGTCCGGTCGACGTGACGCGCACCGTGATTTTTTCGTTGTTCATACCGGGCTCACAATCGATCGTCCGTTGCTCTACTGCGACCCCGTAACGGCCTCGATCGCGTAGCCATCGGGATCGAACACGAAGGCGGCGTAATAGTTCTCGCCGTACTGCGGGCGTAAGCCGGGTGGGCCATTGCCCTTGCCGCCGTGCTCGAGCGCGGCCTCGTAAAAGCGCGCGACGGCTTCGCGATCCGTCGCGGCAAAGGCGACGTGAAATCCGGAGCCCGGCACCGTGACGCCGCCCGGGCGGAGCTTGATCGCGAGCTTGTCGCCGGCACCCGGATAGCCGTAGCCGACGGCGGTGCCGTCCGCCCAGACGCGGGCGTAACCCAAAGCGGCGAGCACGGCATCGTAGAACGCGGTCGAGCGGGCAAGGTCGGAAGTGCCGAAAGACAGATGGTGCAACATGTCAGGATATTGTCCTCAACGCGGGTCTCGAGCGCAATAGCGCGGCGGGCGGCGCCGAAAACAGGAAGGGAAGGCCGAGCACGTCGCGATGGAAGGCGACGCTCCGTTCGAAATCGTCGACCGGAACCAGGAGCTGGCCGACGGTCGCGTTCGAAAGATTCATCGTGGCCAAAGCCAGCCGAACGTGCCCGCCGTCAGCAGCGCATAGATCAATCCGTCGACAGAGCTTTTGATCGTCGTGCTCCAGGCACGGTGATACCAGATCGACATCTGCCAGAGCGCGAGCACATATCCGACGAACGCTGCGGCGCCGGCCAGTTGAAAGACCCGCGGGTAGGACGCGCCGGGCGGCAACGCGCGGCCAACGATGTAGGCAGCGAAGAATCCCACGACGACGCAATAGAGCAACCAGAGGATCAGATTCCTGCGCATCGAGAAAGGCCCGTTGGGTCTCACCGTGAATATCAGGACCGGGCCTTGTTTCATCTTTTCGGCGAACTCGGGCGAACGCATGTCCTGGGTGCTCGACGGGCGAGGCACCATGTAGTCGCCCGGCGGTATCGCAAGCGGCCGCAGCGCATCGCGTACGCCGTCCTCGTTCGGCAGCTTCGGATAGTCGCCGTGGTGCCATGGCAGCAACATGTGGATGATCGAGCTCGCGACGAATACGAGCACTGCCGAAAGCAGGATCGGCACTACAAGTGCGGATAAGCCTGTCATGACACTCCCCTGGGTTGACCCGCGGCGCGATTCTGGAATGGTCTGGAGCGTGCGTCAAATGCGGCCGCCCGTCTCGTGATCGCGTGTCCGGATGCATCGCTTGCACGCTGGCCCGCTGACGCGGCAACGCACGGCGCCATGAGGGCAACCCCCTTCGACGCAGTCCATCGGTCACATCCTGGACAGGGAAAACACGCGATCATCGGGCTCGACTTCGCCGTGCGGATAAGCGTCCGCAAGCACCTCCTCGAATCCAAGACGCTGCAACAAGCCGATCGAGCGCAGATTTCTCGGGTCGACAGTTGCGAAAAGCGCTCGAACCCCGAAATCGCCAGCGAGACGTGGAATTGCGGCCTGGCAGGCCTCGAATGCGACGCCGCGCCCCCAATGTTCGGGCGCGAAGACAAAGGCAAAATCCGCGGTCGCCCCGGGATGTATCGTTGCCTGAACGTATCCGGCGCACTGGCCGGAGGCGAGGCGGACGATCCAGTTCAGCCAGCGTTCACGTCCGCTTGCCGAATGCCCCCGCTCCAGTTGCTGATAGCGTTGACGCAAGGCGGCGACCGATGCGGGCGGCTGCTCCGGGATGTACGCGTATATCGCCTGCGCGGACATCGGTCCGAACATCTCGTCGGCGTGCGCGGCGACCAGCGCCTCGAGCCGCAGTGTGGCGGACTCAATCTGGCTCATCGCGCGGGATCGATGCGCGGGTTTCGACCAAGGAGCCCTTGAACATGTCGTTCAGTGCCGCATAGGGCGCCGCGCGCGCCGCGAAGTCGAATGTTCCCGTGTCGCGGATCTCGCGCGCCGCGTCGAGAAAAGCGCCGTAAGCGGCCCGGGCCAGCGACGAGCCGAGGCTCACACGCTTGACACCGAGCGATGCGAGCTCATCGAGCGAAAATCGCGGGCCGGACAAGCCCATGACGACATTCACCGGCTTGGGCGCAACGGCCTTGACGACGGCAGCGATGTCATCACGGCTTTTCAGGCCGGGAGCATAGAGAACGTCGGCGCCGGCAGCGGCAAAGGCCTCCAGCCTGCGGATCGTGTCGTTCAAATCGGGGCGGCCATTGATCAGGTTCTCGGCCCGCGCGGTCAGCACGAACGGAAAGGACAGGGCGCGTGCCGCTTGCACTGCGGCCGCGACGCGCTCGACCGACAACGCGAACGGATAAATCGGAGCGTCCGCGCGTCCGGTCGCGTCTTCGATCGACCCGCCGACGAGACCCGTCTCCGCCGCCAGTCGAATCGTCTCGGCGCACGTATCGGGGTCGTCGCCGAAGCCGTTCTCGAGGTCGGCGGAAACGGGAAGACTCGTGGCGTCGACGATGGTTCGTGCGTTGGCTAGCGTGTCCGACCGGCTTACCGCGCCCTCGGCATCGGGCTTGCCAAGCGAGAAAGCAAATCCGGCGCTGGTCGTCGCCAGGGCTTCGAAACCAAGCGTCGCGAGTATCCTGGCCGATCCGGCGTCCCAGGGATTAGGAATGACGAATATGCCGGGACGAGCGTGCAGCATTCGCAATCGTTGCGCTCGACTCGCTTGCGCATTCATCGCTGAGCCACCTGATCGCGTGAACGGGCTTCAGTCATCGGGCAGCCTGCCGCGGCCTTCCGGATATTGCTTTTCCCATTCGAGTCCATTGAACGGGGTGATCGTGACGCGCTCGATCGTCGACGGATCCAGACAGCGTACGTTGACGCTGTAGCCATCGGGGTGCGAGCGCGGAACATAGAACGATTTGATGCCGCACACCGAGCAGAAAAGATGCTTCGCGGTGCCGGTGTTGAACGTGTAGGTCGTCAGCGACGCGCTGCCTTGAAGCAATCGAAATCTCGAACGCGGCACGATCAGATGCAGATAACCGGACTTGGCGCATATCGAGCAATTGCATTCTGACGCCGTCAACTCGGTTGGAGCGTCCACCTCGAACCGGACGCGGCCGCAGTGACAACCACCGGTATGAATAGTCATGTTCCTGCGATGGAGAAAAAAAGCTTAACCTTCGGTGCAAGCGGAGTGGGGGCTAGCCCGCCATCGAACGGCCCCGGCTTAGTCGAACAGGCTAGACATTCGGCCTCGGCACAAGCTGTGTGGGATCGTAGAAAAACGTCTCCTCCGCGATTCGCTCGCCGTCCCAGCGCTGATAGGCGAGCTCCTCCATCTGCGTAAATGTCTGATCCGGCCATTCAAATCGGAATATCCAGCGAATCACCACCCGGTCGCCGTTGACGAATACCGGCCGGACACATTGCGACGAGACCGTCTGGGCCTTCGCGAGAACGCGGCGTTCATTCGCCATGTTAGCTTCACGGCCCACGCGCGGTGGCGACTGGTTCTCCTGCATCGTCGAATCCACCGTGTAGAACTCTTCGAGCGCCTCGACGTGGGCGTCTTGTTCGACTCGCGCTATGAACTTCTCGAGGGTATCGGCTGTGGGCATCGGATCTAGCGCGTGGCGGTTTGGCAGGTGTTGGTCTTCCATCATGACGGTGGTCAAACGGTGCCGGACGGGGGATCGGCAGCCGTCAGGCCGACTGCGGCCCTTCGTATCCCTCGATGATAATCAGGTCGGCGGTCGACACCGGCTGCCGCAGTTTTAGCGCCTGCTGGTATTCGGGCGAATTCCAGCAATCGACGGCGGCCTGATAGCTCGGAAATTCGATCACCGCATTTCTCGTGCGGCTCGTTCCTTCCGGATTCTCGAAACGACCCGCTCGCACCAGGAACCGGCCGCCATACTTCTTGAAGGGCTCGGCGTTGGCCGCGACGTAGGCCTTGTACTTCTCCATGTCGGTGATATCGACCCGTACGATCCAGTACCCTTTGGGCATATTTGCTCTCCGATGCAATCCTCAGATATCTATGACAAATGACATAGCCAGCAACAGTACGCCGACGACACAGAGCCAAACCAGGCTGTCGATGAAGTATGGGTACGCGCAGAGAAAAACGCCAGCGATCAGCGGCGCAAATTTCGTTTGACGCCGGCCATAGGCGATGTAGGCAATTCCCAGCGCGCCGGTGACGATGCCGATGAGTAGCGTGCTCAAGGCAGAAGGGCCTCCGGAGTGTGCTGTGCAGGCCCGCCGTATTGCATGCCGATCATTCCGCTTGCCTGGCAGAGCCGGCATCCTTTCGATCGAACAATGGTGCGGCCCATGGCGCGCCCGGTCAACGTTTGGCCGATTGCGGACCCGATATGGTCGGACCCGAATTCATGCCATCGCCGCGCCGACGGTCTGACGCACGGGGATTCCGTCGGGGTCGAAGTCCCGCAGGCAGAAGACGTTGATCCCGAAATGATCGGGGGTGACGCGTTTGCGGTGAAATGGATAGATACCACACGTTTTGCAGAAGAAGTGGCGAGCTGTCATCGTGTGGAAACGATACTCGGTGAGCGAGTCTTCCCCCGAGAGCAGCTTGAACCGGGACTCGTGGATCTTGACCATCAGCGCATTCTTGCGGCGACAGATCGAACAGTCGCATCGGGTAAGCTCGGGAAAGTCGCTCTCGATTTCGAAGCGAACGGCGCCGCAATGGCAACTGCCTTCGTACTTGCGCATCGGTCGGCTGCCCATTGACGTACCGCTCCCCGTAGTCATCACGATTATCGCGTTTCGGCCTGGTCAAGGCCTGGCAACGGACAAGTCAGCCCTCTGCCTTCACGTTCGGGTCCGGCTCGTTCTTGTAAGCGCCGCGAATGTTCAGGACCGCCAAGGCAATCTGCAGGACGATCAAGGCATAAGCGCGGTCGTGCCAGCCCCAGACGATCCAGAGTGCGTTGCTTAGCAGGAAGCACCAAAACCCGATCTCGCGCCTGTGCTTGGATTGGGAGGCAATAAGCCATGCAGCCACGATCGTGACCATCATCGCAGGCCATTGAATTTGGTGCAGATAGTCCATGGTGTCAACCAATAAATCCCGTGGGCACGAAGCAACGAGCGTGGAGTCGCGGCCGGCGCATTTAAATCGCCTTCTGGGAATGTGCGCGCGCTTTCCGCAGATAGCCGTTCCCGGTCGAGGCGAGGAATAGTGCGCCGCCCAGCAGGGCGACATGGGCCAGCACCAGCCCGATCAGCAGGCATACGACAGCTGCTCCGCCCGCGCGGTGCGCCATGTGTCGAAATGCGGATGCCGTGGAGAAGGTCACCGATCCGTTCACCGCGTTCGGGCGCGCCATCGCACGAGCGGTAAAAAGTCCCTGCGCACTCAGTCCGAGTCCGCAGGCTGACGCTACGATCATTCCGCCCGCAAAGAACACGAACGCGGGCCTGCCAAGCATCAACGCGAGCAGGAATACGATACCCGCGACAAGAATTTGAGCGACGGCGTATTTGGGTTCAAGGCTGCGACGAAGAGCGCTCCAATCCTCGACGGTGACCGCGTGTTGCGCACCGTTGGCCGCGCGCAGCGATTGTGCAATCCAGCGGCTCGCGATATACAACGCGACCCATATCAGGGCGGCGACCCATGCCTCGAAGGGCAGCTCGCTCTCTAGCAGCTTGTTGACGTATATCCCCAACGCGCAAACTCCGGACGCTCGAGGCGACAGCCGGGGCCCCCCTCGCTGGACCGAGTCCATTTGAAAGTGCGACTAGCACGCATCCGCGACTCGCGATGCTCAGCGTTCGATCGTGACAATGTGTGCCTGAATCTTGCTGTCGACCGCGCCGGATCCGAACCGTCGGGCGACCGCCGCCGCCGCGAAGTCGGTCGCTTCGGCGAGCCGAGTCTTGTCGCGCGCCTCGATCTCGCTGCGCAGCGGCGTCCCCTGGCAGTACGCGAGCGCGGGAATTCGAGGCGACGCGGCCTTGCTTCGCGCTGCGACCGTATCGACCTGCAGCGGCGAGATGAAGCCACCGCCGCGAAGATCCCGCCCTACGAGAGCGACGTCATGGTAGCCATGCGGCGTGCGAGCGAGGAAGCGCGGCGGATCCTCTGGAAACAGCGATTCGAGTGCAGTTGTCACCACATCGGCAAATTCATTTTCCTCGATTCGATCCCAGACGTTGAACAGCAGCACGCCTCCCGGCGTCAGAACCCGGCGCGCTTCCGAGAACGCTTTCGCCTTGTCGGGAAAAAACATCGCCCCGAACTGGCAGACGACGGCGTCGAACGCTCCTTCTTCGAACGGCAGCTGCATCGCGTCTGCCGCGCGCCACTCGACCGGGCGGCTGGTACCCGTTTCCGCGGCCGTATCCAGCATCGGCTGGTTCAGGTCTGTGGCGACAATCGAAACGTCTGCCGGCAGTGTCGACGCCATCCGGCGGGTTACGACGCCGGTCCCGGCGGCGATTTCGAGCACGCGAGACAGCTTGCGGGTAGACTTTCGCGAGGTCAGGCGCCTTGCGAGATCTCCGGCGTAGGGCTCGAAAATCAGCGGGACCAGGTATTCCTCGTAGAACTTCGGAATCGACCCGGCAAAGGTCTTGTCGGTTTCGGGCTTGCTCATCGCTGTCCCACGGTGAATGCTCCTATTTGGCGGACGACTTCTTCAACTCCCCGTAGTGATCGGCACGCTCCCGATCCCCTTTGGCACGATAGAGCAGCTCCAGCTCTTCGAACACGTACGCGCTGGGTGCACCGGCCGCCGCGCGCTCACGCTCCAGCCGCAATTGTATTGCCAGTGCTTCATCGGTGCGATTCAACGCCCGCAGCGTCCAGGCCACCATCCAGTGCGCGACGCGCTGGGCCTGTACGTCTTCGCCCTTCTCGCGCAAGACGACAGCCTGCTTGAACTGATCGAGCGCTTCATCGTACCGCCCAAGCTGGTACAGGGCATAGCCGATGTTGTTGCGAAGCGAGGCTTCCCACTTCTTTGCCGCGGGCTGCGGCGAAGCCTGCGCGATTGCCAGCGCCTCCTGCCCCCACCTAAGCTGATCGGCCGGTTCGGTGTCGACGAACGCGAGCATGTGCAGGGCGTCCACCGCCAGTCCGTCGAGCTCCCCGCGCCTGGCGATTTCATAGGCTTGCTTGTAGACCGCGCGCGCTCGTTCCTTCGCTTCGGAGGTCAGTGACTGCTGCGGGTGAGTGGCGGACGCGTAGGTCCGACCCAGCTCGAGCGCGTGACGGGCGCGAGCCTCGACGCCTGCTCCCGGAAGCTGTGGCTCGAGGTCTTTGAGTATCTCTCGGGCTTTTGCGAAATCGCCTCGAAGACCATACGACCGGGCGATCTGCGTTTGCAAGACGATCGCGTCGTCACCGGTTGCCGTCGCAAGCGCGGCCCGGAACCGTTGCTCGCTTTGACCCGGATCGTCGAAATTCCAGAGCGGAGAGAGATCTATGGCCATGGCCGAGGATGCGTTCGTGGCGAGCGAGGTGGCAAAAAGCAGTTGGCGAAGCATCGGATATTCCTCACGGCCAACGAGCGGAGCTAATCGGAGCCGAGCGGACGGCGGCCAAGCATCGCCGAGGAACCGACAGGGTTCGGCGCGAGCCGAGGCAGCATGGTGCTACTGGACGAAGCGCTGAGCAAAACGTTCATGCGCCTTGGCAGCCTCCACTTCCCGATACCGCGGTAACGCACTTGTTTCCAGGGAGGCAAGGAGTTTGCTGGAGATTGCCGTGATTCCGTCGACGGCAGCAAGGAATGCAGTCTCGTTTGCTTTCGACGGCTTGTTAAAGCCGCTGACCTTTCGCACGAACTGCAGTGAGGCAGCGCGAATTTCCTCTTCCGTCACCGGAGGAGAGAAATTGAAAAGGATTTTGATATTTCGACACATGTCGGATTCTTTCGATGTTCCCGCGTGTTTATTCGCCGCTTGATTCGAACAATTCGACCGGATTGCCCGAGGGATCGTTGACCAGAATTTGTTTGCCGCCCGGGCCCGAGACGATCTCGCTGCGAAGCTGTGCGCCCGATTGCTTCAGCTTCTGCACCAACGATACGAGATCATTGCTCTCGAGCACCAATCTGTTCCAGCCACCCGGCACGGGCTTGGAACCGTCGGCAAGCGGACGCGCGGCGGAGCTGCCCGGACCGCTAAGCCATAGCGTGAGATCGTCGCGCTTTAACATGGCAAATGGCGGGCCCCACTTTTCCACGAGCTCGAAACCCAGGATGCCGATGTAGAACTCTAGCGCGACATCGACATCGTTGACCAGGTAGCGCATAACGGCCATTTCAGCTGTCCGGATGGTCAGAACGATTTGGTCGGAGCAGCTCTGAATTGCGCCAATGGATGACCGGCCTGATCCGTGGATTGCCCGCGGGCACCTCGGCCGGATGGCCCAGGATCAGCGCGACGATCGGATCGAAGTCTGCGGGCACGCCAAGCTCCTTGGCGACGCCCGGACTCGTCAGCCAGGGAAGCGGCGCGCCCAGCCAGCACGACCCCAGCCCGCGAGCGTGAGCCGCCAGCATGAGGTTCTGGCCGGCGCGG
>JBDTNP010000063.1:0-3596 GCA_039933695.1 Betaproteobacteria bacterium
CCGACGCCGCGGCCCATCTCCCCCGCCAGGCCCTGTCCGCTGTCGATCACCGACACCGTCAGCGTCTCGTTGTCCTGTTGCGCTTCGATGCGGATCGTGCCGCCGTCGGCCTTGGGCTCGATGCCGTGCTTGACCGCGTTTTCGACGACCGACATCAGCAGCATCGGTGGAAAGGGCGCGGCCCGCAGCGATTCGGGAAGAGCGACGGAAAACGTGAGCCGGGACCCCATGCGCATTTGCATGATCGACAGGTAGGCCCGCGCCAACTCGATCTCCTGGCCCAGGGTCGAGCTGCCCGAGCGCAATTGCGGCAGGGCGGCGCGGAGGTAGGCAAGCAGGTGGCCGAGCATCAACCCGGCCTTCGGCGGGTCGGTCTCGGTCAGGAATTGCACCGAAGCCAGCGTATTGAACAGGAAGTGTGGCTCGACCTGCGCCTGCATCAGCTTCAATTGCGCCTCGACCGCCTGCCGGGACAGACGATTGCGGTCGGCCTCGCCCTGAAGGATTTTCGCCTGCGCCCGCGCCTCGCGGAATTTGAGCAGAAAAAAGAGACTGACAAAAACACCGTTGGCAAAACCGCCGCATGCGGTCCAGGCGAATTGGCTGTTGCGCGCAGTGAGCTCGGACCAGGTATACATATGCAGCAGAGGTATCTTGATCAGGACCAGCAGTGCCAGGCCTATCGCAGTCCCTATGGCCACCGCCCCTATCAGACGCCAGATCGGACGGCTTTGCTCCCAGGGCCGGACGGCGTTGACCATGTACGCGATGGCCAGACCGAAACACTGCGCGGTGATGAACGGATGCCAGAATGTACGGTGGTCCTCGATCCAAAGGATCGCCGCGTAACCGGTATTGATCGCCAGGATCAACGCGACCGTCTGCCAGGAGACGCCGCGAAAGCCGGCGAAGGCCGGGCGCCACCACGCCGCTGGCCTGCCGGCCGAGGATGTGCTCATAGTCGTCATGGCCGCCGATTGTACGCGCGCCATCGAGCACGATCCGGTCGGGCGACAGGCCGCGCCCGGACACGATAAAACGGCGCTGGCGGAGACGGACGGGCCGGTCTGTCAGTCGCTCCCCGCGAACCGGACGAGCCGGTCGATCCCTTCGGCGCATTCGTCGAACTCGGCGACCAATGCGATGCGAATATACCCGGCGCCCGGATTGACGCCGCCGACGGTGCGGCCCAAGTAGCTTCCGGGCAGGACGCTGACGGCCTGGTCGGCGTAGAGCCGGCGGGCGAAGTCGGCATCGTCGCCGCCGACGTTGGCCCACAGATAGAACGCCGCTTCGGGCAACGGCGCGGTGAGTACCGCATCGACGCGTGGCGCCAGCGCCGCGAATTTTTGCGCGTACAGCGCGCGGTTGCCCCGAACATGCGCTTCGTCGTTCCATGCCGCGATGCTGGCCGCGGCCACCGCCGGCGACATCGCCGAGCCGTGGTAGGTGCGGTAAAGCAGAAAGGCTTTGATCAGCGCGGCGTCGCCGGCGACGTAACCCGAGCGAAGTCCCGGACAGTTCGAGCGCTTGGACAAACTGCCGAACACGACCAGGCGCGGAAAGCCGTCGCGACCGAGGGTCGCGGCCGACGCCAGCGCGCCGAGCGGAGGATGCGCTTCGTCGCAATAGATCTCCGAATAGCATTCATCGGAAGCGATCACGAAGCCATGGCGATCCGAGAGCTCGAACAGTGTTCGCCACTCGTCGTGCGTCGCGACGCGGCCGGTCGGATTGTCTGGCGAGCATACGTAGACGAGTTGCGTACGCGCCCATACCGCGTCGCCGACGTCGCGCCATTGCGGCGCGAAGCCGTTCGCCGCAAGGCTGTTGACGTAGTGCGGCGTCGCTCCCGCGAGCAGCGCCGCGCCTTCGTAGATCTGATAGAACGGATTGGGGACGATGACGGTGGCGCCGACGCGGCTCGCATCGACGACCGTCTGCGCGAAGGCGAAAAGCGCCTCCCGGCTGCCGAGCACCGGCAATACCTGCGACATCGGATCCAGCGCGGTCAGGCGATGACGGCGCTTAAGCCACGCCGCGATCGCCTCGCGCAGCGCGGGTGCTCCGGCCGTTGTGGGATAATTCGACAGACCGGCGCTGCCCGCGGCCAGCGCGTCGCGAATGAACTGCGGCGTCGGATGTCTGGGCTCGCCGATCGACAGGCTGACCGGCGACATCGGTGCGCTCGGCGTAGCGCCGGCGAACAATTGGCGCAGTCGCTCGAACGGATAGGGCTGCAACAACGCGAGCTGCGGGTTCAACGGCTTGAGACTCGAAGGCATCGAATCGTGGCGAGCAATGCCGGATTATACGTGACCACCGGAGCGCCGCCGCCTTGGCGCTGGCGCGCCGCTGCGGCAATCGCATTACTCGCGGCTCTCGCGCTGTTGGCTGTGACGCTCGCGCACTGGGGCTGGATCTGGTTCGGACCGCAGCCGCCAATCATCGCCGCGCCGGCGCCTGAAACCGATCTCGCGCGGCGCGCCGCCGAAGCGCACTTGTTCGGCACCGCCGGCGCGCTGCCGGCGAGTGCGCCGGCCAGCGCAGACTCCGGCGATGTTCGCTTGCTCGGCGTCTTCGCGGAAACGGACGGCAAAGGCTATGCACTGCTGCGCGCCGGCACGGGCGCCGCGATGCTGGTGGCGGCGGGTCAGGAGATCGCGCCCGGCGTGCGCGTCGAAAGCGTGCGCCCCGACGGCGTCAGTGTGGTGCGCGGCGGCGTTCGACGCGAGCTCTCGCTGCGCACACAGCCGGCGGCCGACCGGCCACGCGCGGTCGCGGCAGCGGCCGCCGGACCGGCCGCCTGCGCCATCCCGCCCGGTTTCAAGGGGCCGGTCGTGCGCCTGAACGCAGAGCTCCTCGGCGGCATGATCGATGCGCCCGACGCGTGGAAGGCACTGGTCGCGCCGGCATCGGGCGCGCTCGTCGTGCGCGATCAGAGCGGCTTTGCCGGCATGCTGGGCTTGAAAAACGGCGACCGCGTCGAGCGCGCGAACGGCATCGCCTTGGCCCTGCCCGACGACATCGCGGCAACGATACTGCGACCGCTGACCCGCAGCCAGCCGGTATGGCTTGCCGGGACGCGCGAGGGCAAGCCGCAGCAATGGCTTTATCTGAATGCGGGGTCGTGTCCCGCTTGATCGCGGCTTACTGGCGCCAGCGAGCGGACGAGACCTACGCCGCCGCCATGTCCGCTGCGAGCGGAAGCCAGTCGAGCAACTCCGGCAGCGAGTCGAGCTCGCCGTCGGCATTCCATGCCGCAGGCGTTTCGTCGGCGCCGACGTAGCCGTACGCGGCGAACAGCGTATGCATGCCGGCGGCCCGTCCGGCGATGATGTCGCGCTCGGCGTCGCCGACATAGACGCATCGTGCCGCCTCGACTTCCAGGACTGCTGCGCCCGCGAGCAGCGGCGCGGGATGCGGCTTGCTTTGTGCGGTCGTATCGCCGCAGATTACCGCGCCGGCACGCGTCCCCAGCGCGAGGCGCTCGACCACGGGCACGGTGAAGCGAGCCGCCTTGTTGGTCACGATGCCCCAGCGCAGGCCCCGGCGCTCGATCTCGGCGAGCACTCGGTCGGCCTCCGGGAAGAGCG
>JBDTNP010000064.1:0-1679 GCA_039933695.1 Betaproteobacteria bacterium
CCGTCGTCGGCCGCCTTTCGGCGATCCACTTGTCGATGCCGCCGTCGAGCACCGCGGCCGCTTCGTGGCCGAGCCAGTGCAGCAGCCACCACAGGCGCGATGCCCACATGCCGTTGTTCTGATCGTAAGCGATGACCTGCCTGGAGGCATCGATGCCGATGCGGCTCAAGCTCGCGGACAATGCTGCAACGTCCGGGAGCGGATGGCGGCCGTTCTTTCCGGTTCGCTCGCCGGACAGATCGCGATCCATATGCATGAAGCGCGCGCCGGGCAGATGCGAGGCGAGATAAGCGCGCTCGCCCGCGTCGACGGCGCTCAGGTTGTGACGGCAATCGACGAGCACCAGCGCCGGGTCTGCCAGCTGGCGTGAAAGCTCGTCGGTCGAGATCAGCGTCGTATACACCGTTGCGCCGTCAAAACAGCTTGCCGGCAATCGGCCAGACTTCGAGCGGACCTAGTTTCAGCGCGTCGAGCGCGGGCTGCAGGCTGGCGCGATCGCCGACGGCGATCACGACCATCGACGCCGGATCGAAGTAACGCTGCGCCAGCGGCGGCAGATCGGCGGCACGGACCCGAGTCAATTGCGATGGCAGCCGGCGGAAATAGTCGAGCGGCAGGCCGTAGACGAACAATTCGCCGAACGAGCTTCCGGTTGCGCCATCGGTTTCGAACATCGCCGGCAAAGACTGGGTTAGCGAGCCGCGCGCGCGCTGCAATTCTTCCGGCGTCAGCGGCGCCGCGCCCGCGCGCTTGAGCTGTGCGAGGATTTCCCGGATCGCCGGGATCGCGACGTCGCTCTTCACCGCGGTGCGCACGACGAACGGGCCGGGGCGCCGACCGTACTCGAAGCGCGAGCCGATGCCGTAGGTGTAGCCTTTCTCTTCGCGCAGGTCGAGATTGAGCCGGCTGGTGAAGCCGCCGCCGATGGCCTCGTTGAGCACCTGCAGCGCCGGGAAATCGGGCGTGGTCCGCACGGTGCCGATCCGGCCGATTCGCAGTTCGGCCTGCGGAGCGCTGGGCTTGTCGACGATCACGACGCGCGCTGCGGCGCTCGCCGCTGGCGTTTCCGCCTTCGGTGCCGCCGCCATCGGCGCCGCTGCCCACGATGCCCACAAGCGCTCGGCCAGCGGGCGCAGCTCCCCGGCGTCGATGGCGCCGACAACGATCAATGCCGCGTTGTCGGGCCGGAACCACCGCCGCCAGAAGTCGCGCAGATCGGCCTCGCCGATGCGCTGCATCGATTCTTCGGTGCCCAGGTTGCTGCGTCCGTACGGATGATCGGGCCCGTAGAGCGCGCGCGAAAACGCCACTTCCGCGAGCGTGCCGGCATCTTCGCGCGCCTCGACGATCGCCGACAGATGCGCCTTGCGCTGCCGCTCGACTTCCTCCGCCGGAAACGTCGGGTGCTGGGCGATGTCGGCGACCACGCCCAGCGCCGCGGGGAAATTGCGCGCCAGCGCGTCGATCCGCAGCAAGGTCGCGTCGCGGCGGGTCTGGGCCGAGTAGCCTGCGCCGAGTTGCTCGATTTCCTGCGCGATCTGGACGGCATTGCGCGTCGTCGTGCCTTCCTCGAGCATCCCGGCCGCAAAATCCGCTGCGCCGGGCAGCGCCGGATCATTCGCACCCAGGCCGGCGTTGACGATGAGCTGCGCGCTGACGATCGGAAGCGTCGAGCGCTG
>JBDTNP010000065.1:0-10796 GCA_039933695.1 Betaproteobacteria bacterium
ATCAACAGCTACAAGCGGCTGGTCGACGGGTTCTGGGCGCCGGTCAAGCCGACCTGGGGCCTCGACAACCGCACGGCGAGCTTCCGCGTGATCGCCGGCGCACCGAAGTCGACGCGGCTGGAAACACGCTGCCCCGGCGCCGACATGAACCCGTATCTCGCCGCGGCGGCGGTGCTGGCCGCCGGGTTGTCCGGCATCGAAAGAAAACTGAAGCTGACGGCGAAGCCGATCCACGGCACCAACCAGGGTGCGGAAAACGTTCCGCGCGCACCGCGCACGCTGATCGAAACGACGCGTGTGTTCCGCGACTCCGCGCTCGCACGCGACTGGTTCGGCGACGATTTCGTCGAGCATTTCGCGGCCACCCGCGAATGGGAATGGCGGCAATGGCTCGACGCGGTCACCGACTGGGAAATGAAGCGCTATTTCGAGATCATATGAGCAACAGCTTGCGTCCCGCCACAGCACGCGCGGCCCCGGTTCGCCGCCTGCGTGCGCTCGCGACCGGTATCGTGCTCGTCGCCGGCTGCCTGACCGCTTGTCCTCTGGCGGCGAAGACGCTGCGCTTCGCCAGCGCCTTCGATCCTCAATCGCTCGATCCGCACGCTCTGGCGCTGCTCTATCAGACTCGCGTCGTCAGCCAGATCTACGAATCGCTGGTGGCTCGCGACCGGGACTTCGCCATCGAGCCGGCGCTTGCGGTGTCCTGGCAGCAGGTCGAACCCAGGCGCTGGCGCTTCAAGCTTCGCCCCAACGTGAAGTTTCACGACGGGACTCCGTTTGCGGCGGATGACGTCGCATTCTCGATCGGACGTGCGCTGGCGAAAAATTCGCAACGCTCGTTCCAGCTTCGCGGCGTCATCGAAGCGCGCAAAGTGGACGATCTGACGGTCGACTTCCTTCTCGAGGCGCCCGACGCGGTGTTGCCGGAAAAGTTGATCTACGTCGGCATGATGAGCAAGGCCTGGGCCGCCAAGCACGACGTCATCGAGCCGCAGAACTACAACGCCAAGCAGGAGACCTATGCGGTGCGCAACACCAACGGCACCGGCCCCTACGTCCTCAAGAGCTACGAATCGGACGTCCGGAGCGTGCTGGTCGCCAACCCGCACTGGTGGGGACGGCGAGGCAACGTCGACGAGGCGACTTACGTCGTCATCCAGTCCGACGCGACGCGCTTGGCCGCGCTCATCTCCGGCCAGGTCGACTTGGTCATCGACCCGCCGTTCCAGGACGTTCCGCGGCTGCAAAAGGAAGCTCGCTTCAAGCTCGCCCAGATCACCGATATCGGCACGCAGTACCTCGGTTTCGACCAGAGCCGCGACGCGCTGCAGTTCGGCGACGTGAAGGGCCGCAACCCGTTCAAGGATCTCAAGGTGCGGCGCGCGGTCTACGCCGCCATCGACATCGACGCCATCGTTGCCAAGGTGCTGCGCGGGCAGGCGACCGCGACAGGGTCGTATGTCTCGAAGCTGCTCGACGGTTACGCCCCGGAGCTCGAAAGCCGGCCGAAATACGATCTTGCCGCAGCGCGGACGCTACTGAAGGAGGCCGGATACCCGGACGGTTTCCAGGTGACGCTCGATTGCGTCAACGTCGCCTACCGCGCCGCCGTATGCCAGGCGATCGCGGGCATGCTGGCGCAAGTCGGCATCCAGGCGACATTCCAGGTCTGGCCAACCGCGACGTTTTTTCCCAAGCTCACCCAGGCAACCACCAGCTTTTTCGAGTTCGGCTGGTCGCCGCAGACCGACCCCTGGCCGATGCTGAATGCGATCGTGCACAGCTGGAGCGCGGACGGTGCCGGCACGTTCAATGGCGGGCGCTACTCGAATCCGCAACTCGATCGACTTATAGACTCGATTCGCGTCGAGCCCGACATCGCGCGCCGTCGCCAACTCGTCGGCGATGCGCTTCGTCTGATGCGCGCCGAACTGCCGCTGATTCCTCTTTACCGGCGCGCTCTGACGTGGGCGATGCGGCCCGAGATCAGCGTCGCGCAATGGCCAAGCGACATACTCGAGCTTCGCTACGTGAATATCGGCGACGGCCAGCAGGTAGGATCGAACGCGCGATGACCGTTCACCGTTTCGCTTTCCCTACGGACATCCACTTCGGCGCGGGCGCGCGCAAGCTCGTTGCCGAGCATCTGGCCGCTCGGGGCCTGGAGCGTCCGCTGATCGTCACCGACCGCGGGATCGCACCGTTGCCGCTGCTTTCGAAATTCACCGCCGGCCTGAATCGATTCGATGTCGCCGTGTATTCCGACATCTGGGGCAATCCGGTCAAAACCCAGGTCGTCGGCGGCGTCGCCGCATTCCGCAAGCATCGTGCCGATTCGATCATCGGGCTGGGCGGGGGCGCCGCGCTCGACGTCGCCAAGGCGATCGCGCTGATGGCGGTGCACAGCGGTGACGTGCTCGAGTACGCATGGGATCACCCGCAGGTGCGGCCGATCGAACACGAGCTGCCTTATTTCGTCGCCCTGCCGACGACCGCGGGCACCGGCTCCGAAGTCGGCCGCTCGAGTGTCATTTCGGACGACGCGACGCACATCAAGAAGATCATCTTTTCGCCGCGGCTCCTCGCCAGGGCGGTGTTCGCCGACCCCGAGCTGACGCTCGATCTGCCGCCGGCGATCACCGCGGCGACCGGCATGGATGCCCTCACCCACAACGTCGAATCGTACCTGTCCCCGGCCTACCACCCGTTCTGCGACGGCATTGCGCTCGAAGGGGCTCGCATCGCAGCCCGGTCGCTGCGCACGGCCGTGCGCGAGCCGCATAACCTGCAGGCGCGCGCCGACATGCTGATGAGCTCGATGATGGGTGCGATCGCGTTTCAGAAGGACCTGGGCGCCGTCCACTCCTGCGCGCATGCGCTGTCGACGGTCGCCGATCTGCACCATGGGCTCGCCAACGGCATCATGATCGACCACGTGATGCGCTTCAATCTCCAAAGCGCCACCGCGAAAATGGCGGAGCTCGCGCATGTCGTCGGCGCCGGCACGACCGGCGTCCTGCCGGAAGCGAGTGCCGAAGCCTTCATCGAGTGGCTGGCGGCCCTGAAGCGCGACCTCGGCATTCCGGCGACGCTATCCGGACACGCGGCCAGGCGGCCGGTGACCAAAGCCGACATCCCGGCGCTCGCCGATGTTGCAATGAACGACATTTGCCACCAGACCAATCCCCGCAAGTGCACGCGCGCGGACTTCGAGCGGATTTTCGCCAAGGCGATGTGAGCATCGGGTCGCAACGATGTGCGCCTGGCGGATCGCGCCACGCATGCTGAAGGTCGGCATTTCCGCCTGTTTTTTCCACGCCGACCCGAAGCGTGCGCTGTTCAAGGGCATGACCTTGCAGTACATCGAGCAGAACATGGCGCATTGGGTGATGCAGCGCAATGCGCTTGCACTGATGATTCCATCGCCGGACGGCTCGACGCGGCGCGCCGGCAGCGCCGTGACGGTTGACGACTACGCGCGCGAGCTGGATGCTCTGCTGCTGATGGGAGGGTCTGACGTCTGCCCGGAATCGTACGGGGAAACTGCGCTGCGTCCCGAATGGAACGGCGACCGCGTGCGCGACGACTACGAGATCGCGCTGCTCAAGGCATTCGTCGCGCAAGGCAAACCGGTGCTTGGCGTCTGCCGCGGCGCCCAGATCATCAACGTCGCGCATGGCGGAACGCTGTACCAGGATATTGCGACGCAACGCCCGGGTGCGCTCGAGCACCGCGACTGGGACGTTTACGCCGCCAACGTCCACCGCATTGCGATGGTGCCGGGCAGCGGCCTCGCCGCGCTGTATCCGGGCCGAGCAGTCGCGAAAACCAATTCGGTTCACCACCAGGCGGCCAAGGACGTAGGCCGGGACCTGGTCGTCGAAGCCTGGTCCGAACCCGACCGCATCGTCGAGGCATTGCGCTGGTCGGGACCGTCATACGTGTTCGGCGTGCAATGGCATCCGGAGTTTCACGACCCGGGCGATGCAAGCCTGCTCGACGACACGCCGATCCTCGATGACTTCCTCGCCCGCCAGGCATTGACCGAAATCTCTCGATGAAAATCACCAATCCGGCGACCGGCGAGCCGATCGCCGAAATCGAGGAAGATCGCAGCACCGCGGTGCGCAACAAATACGACAGGGCGCGCGCCGCGCAGGGCGACTGGGCGGCGCTGCCGCTGAAAAAACGCCTCGACGCGATCCGGGCCTTCCGCGAGCGGGTCGTCGCGATGCAGGAGACGCTGGCACGCACGCTGACGCTCGAGGTCGGCAAGCCGATCCGCCAGTCCAGAAACGAGATCAACGGCCTGTTGCCGCGCCTCGATTTCTTCCTGGCCGAGGCCGCAGGCGTGCTGCGCGAGGAAAAGATCTTCGCCGACGTCAAGCAGAACCTCGAGGAACGCATTTCGCACGAGCCGCTCGGCGTCGTCGCCAACATCTCTGCATGGAATTACCCGTATTTCGTCGGCGCCAATATTTTCGTGCCGGCGCTGCTGGCCGGCAACGCGGTGTTGTACAAGCCTTCGGAATTCGCCACGCTGACGGGCAGGCATATCGCCGAGCTGATGCACGAAGCCGGCGTGCCGGAAGATGTCTTCGTTCCCGTGTTTGGCGGCGGCGCCACCGGTGCGGCGCTGTTGCGGCAGCCGGTCGACGGCGTCTTTTTCACCGGCTCGTACGCGACCGGCACCAAGATCGGCGCGGCAGCCGGACGCCGGATGATCAAGGTGCAGCTCGAGCTCGGCGGCAAGGATCCGGTCTATGTCTGCGACGACGTCGACGCCAAGAGCGCGGCCGCCGGCATCGCCGACGGCGCGTTCTACAACACCGGGCAGTCGTGCTGCTCGGTCGAACGCATCTACGTGCACGAGCGCATCCACGACGCTTTCGTCGAGGCCTTTGTCGCCGAGGTCGAAGGCTATCGGATCGGCGATCCGCTCGACGACAAAACCTACATCGGTCCGATCACCCGCCGGGCGCAGCTCGATGTGCTGCAAAAGCAGGTCGTCGACGCCAAACGGCGCGGCGCGACCTTGCTGACCGGCGGCAAGGTCATCAAGCGCAACGGCAACTGGTTCGAGCCTACGGTGCTGACCGACGTCGACCACCGGATGAGCCTGATGCGAGACGAGAGCTTCGGGCCCATCATCGGCATCCAGAAGGTCAAGGACGACTCCGAGGCGGTGCTGATGATGAACGACAGCGACTACGGCCTCACGGCGGGCGTCTACACGCCGGATAAGAAACGGGCGCGCAGGATCCTGTCGAAAATAAGGTCGGGATCGGTGTACTGGAACTGCTGCGACCGCGTGAGTCCCCGGTTGCCGTGGTCCGGCGTCGGGCACTCGGGCATCGGGCTCACGCTTTCGACTTACGGCATCCAGACATTCACGCGGCCCAAGGCGTGGCACCTGCGCGGCGCCTGATAGGTGTTGCCGCGACGCGCGATACCGCAAGCTTGCGATAGAATCGTGCGCAGGTCCCAGCGATTACCGGAGGCAAGTGCAATGACCCGTCTTACGCGCCCAACCATCGCTTTCGCCGCCTTGTCCGCGTTGGTGTGCGGAGTGCATGCGGCAGATGCCCCGAAGTCGCAGGCAGCCGCGAGCAAGGACATCGATCGCGGCAGATACATCGTGCAGATCGGCGGCTGCAACGACTGCCACACACCCGGGTACGCGGCGACGGGCGGCAAGGTGGCCGAAAAGGATTGGCTGGTCGGAGATCGGATCGGCTGGCGCGGTCCCTGGGGCACGACCTACCCGGTCAACCTGCGCTTGTACATGCAGAAGGTGAACGAGGCGGAGTGGCTATACGTCGCGAAATCCGAGGAAATGCGTCCGCCGATGCCGTGGTTCGCGCTCCGCGCAATGACCGATGCGGACTTGCGCGCCGTCTATCGCTACATCCGTTCTCTCGGCCCTGCCGGGACCGAAGCGCCGGCATTTCTGCCACCGGACCAGGAGCCCAAGCCGCCGTACGTGCAATTCCCCGGTCCGCCGCCGAAATAAGGTTAAGCGCTAAACCGCGATGCTTCAGGCGTGGTCCTGCAGCTCGGCGGCCTTGAACGTATTCGCCAGCAGCATCGCGATCGTCATCGGCCCGACGCCGCCGGGCACCGGCGTGATCCAAGCTGCGCGCTCCGCGGCCGCCGTAGCGACGTCGCCGCAGAGGCGGCCTTCGGCATTCCGGTTCATGCCGACATCGATGACGATGGCGCCCGGCTTGATCCAGTCGGCGGCGACGAAATAGGCTTTGCCGACCGCGGCGACCAGCACGTCGGCCTGGCCAACGATGCCCGGCAGATCGCGCGTCGCCGAATGGCAGACAGTCACCGTGCAGCGTGCCATCAGAAGCTCCAGCGCCATTGGCCGGCCGACGATAGTCGATTGTCCGATGATCACCGCATGTTTTCCGATCAGGTCTTCGCCGGTCTCCGCCAGCAGGCGCATGCAGCCGTATGGCGTGCACGGGCGAAGCACCGGGCGCTTCAGCACCAGCCTTCCGATGTTGTAAGGATGAAAGCCGTCGACGTCCTTGCGTGGGTCGATGCGCTCGGTCACTCGCTCGGGATCGATTTGCTTCGGCAGCGGCAACTGAACCAGTATTCCGTGCACACGCGGATCCGCGTTCAGCTTGTCGATCAGCGCCAGCAGATCGGCTTGCGATGTGTCCGCCGGCAGGTCGTGCGAAAAGGACAGCATGTTCGCGGCCTCGGTGAATTTTCGCTTGTTGCGCACGTAGATCTGCGAGGCGGCGTTTTCGCCGACCAGCACGACGGCGAGTCCGGGCCGCGGCAAACCCAGCGCGACGCGCGACGCGACCCGCTCGCCCAACTCCGCGTTCAATCGTGCCGCCAGCGTCTTGCCGTCGAGGATGCGTGCGCTCATCGCAATGTCGGATAGCGGTTCAGAGCGGCGAATGTTACCGGATTTCGAGCACCGGCCATGCTCTGGCGCGGGCGAGCGCCGCCAGTGCCGGATCGGGATTGACCGCGACCGGATGCGTGACTCGCTCGAGCAGCGGGATGTCGTTGCGCGAGTCGCTGTAGAACCAGCTTTCGCGGAAATCAGCGAGCCGCTGCCGGCGTTGCGCCAGCCACGCCTCCAGGCGAACGATCTTGCCCTCGCGCATGTTCGGGGTGCCCGACACTTTGCCGGTGTAGCGGCCGGCGATCGTTTCGGGCTCGGTCGCGATCAGGTGCTCGAAGCCCAGCTCGTCGGCAATCGGCGCGGTCAGGAAGCGGCTGGTCGCCGTCGTCAGCACCAGCAGGTCGCCGGCGCCGCGATGGCGCTCGACCAGCGCCCGTGCCGCGGCGGGGATCGCAGGCCGTATTGCACGCGCCAGATAGTCGGCGCGCCAGGCGTTCAACTGCATCGGATCGCGATCCTTGAGCGTTGCCAGGTAGAACTCGGTGAACTCCAGCACGCCGACTTCGCCACGCCGATAGCGCTCGACGATCGCTCGGTTGCCCTGCTCGAACACGGCGCGGTCCAACGCGCCTTCGCCGATCAGGAACTCCACCCAGGCTTCGTCGCTGTCGAGCGCAAGCAGCGTGTGATCGAGATCGAACAGCGCGAGGACGTCTGAGGGCACGAACGAAGACGAAGGATACAATCGCCGAATGAGGGCCGACGGCATTGTACCCGCGATCCACGCGCGGCTCGCGCTGGCGCTCGCCGCGCCGCAGGGCGAGTACGTCGCGTTCCGGATCGGCGACCATACGGTCGGCTGGCTCGACCCGGCGCGCGCCGCGCGCCTGTCCGCGTTCGGTTCAGTGTTCGACCGCGCTGCCGGCGAGATCCGGCTTGCTGCGACGCTCACCGATTGCGGCGCGCGAACCGCCGCCGTCGAAGAAGTCACGCGCGCGCTTGCCGGCGAAGGTCTGCTCTCCGCCTGGCGCGACGAGCGCTATGCCGTGGCCGTCCAGTTTGGCGCCGCGCCGCTGGTCGACATCGAGCGCGCCGCGGCGCGCTATTTCGGGGTGCGCACCTACGCCGTGCACGTCAATGGGTTGGTGCGCAGCGGTGGCGGCCTGAGGATGTGGCTTGCGCGGCGCAGTCCGACCAAGGCGATCGATCCCGGCTTGCTGGACAATCTGGTCGGCGGCGGCATCGCCACCGGCTACGGCGTGCTCGATACATTGCGCAAGGAGGCATGGGAAGAAGCCGGCATCCCGGCCAGCGTCGCCGCGCGGGCGCGCCCGCAGGGCAGCATCGATATCTGCCGGCAGCAGCCGCAAGGGTTGCAGCGCGAGACCGTGTTCGTCTACGACCTCGAGCTCGACGCCGGTTTCACGCCGGCGAACCAGGACGGCGAGGCGGTCGAGCACCGGCAGCTGACGATGTCCGACGCGGCAAAATTGATTGCCGCCGACGACGGCGATGACGCCGTGACCGCCGACGCGAGTCTGGTCATCCTCGACTGCCTGCTTCGCCACGGCGCGCTCGGTTCGGATTCGCCCGGCATTCGCGCGCTGTCCGCGTTCCGGCATGCGATGCTGGAGCCCGCGCCGGAGATCCGTGGCAACGGCGACGGGCGGAGCGGCGCGCGCTCCTGGATTACGCGGCCCTGACCGCAGCGGGCGCGATCTGGCGGATGCCCAGCTCCGCGAGGGCGTCGCGCACCGCATTGACCGCGTGGCGCATCTCGTCGGGCCCGATCGCGCCGATGCAGCCGACCCGGAACGTCTCGACCTGCGTCAGCTTGCCGGGATAGAGGATGAAACCCTTGTCGCGCACCTTATCGTAGAACGCCTTGAACGCGTAGCGCGGATCCGCCGGTGCATGAAAGGTCACGATGATCGGCGCCTGGATGCGCGCATCGAGAAACGGCCGGAATCCCATTTCCTTCATGCCGGCGATCAGCGTCTCGCAGTTGGCCGCATAGCGCGCGAGCCGCGCCGGTTGCCCTCCGGCCGCGAGGTATTGCTCGAGCGCGGTGTCGAGGGCGACGACGACATGCGTCGGCGGCGTGTACCGCCACTGCGTCGTCTTTTCCATGTACGTCCACTGGTCGTACAGATCGAGCGACAGGGAGGTCGAGTTGCCGGCGCATTGCTCGAGCGCACTCCTGCGCGCGAAGACGAAGCCCATGCCCGGCGGACCCTCGATGCACTTGCCCGATGCGGCGATCAGCGCATCGAACGGTACTGCGCCGGCGTCGATCGGGATCGCGCCGAACGAGCTCATCGCGTCGATGATCAGGCGCCGGCCGCGCTGCGCCACCGTTTCGGCGATCTCCGGCAGCGGGTTGAGAATTCCCGTCGAGGTCTCGCAGTGGATCAACCCGACGTGGGTGATCGACGGGTCGGCGTCGAGCTTTTTGGCGACGTCGGCGGCGGTGGTCGGCACATCCTCCGCGGTTTCGAATACCGAAAGCCTGCGCCCCATCATCTCGGTCAGGCGGGCGAGCCGCCTGCCGTAGGCGCCGTTGATCAGCACTAGCAGATGCCCGTCGCGCGGCACCAGCGTGTTCACCGCCGCTTCGACCGAGAACGTGCCGCTGCCCTGCATCGGAACGCAAACATGCGTGCCTTCGCCGTCGACGATCGCCGTCAGCCGCGCGCGCACTCGTGCGGTCACCGCGTTGAAGCTTGAATCCCATGAGCCCCAGTCGCGCAGCATGGCCGCCTTGGTGGCGAGCGAGGTGGTAAGCGGGCCGGGCGTCAGCAGGATGGGGTCGCGAGAGTGGAGGCTCATGGCATTTCTTTCGATGAGTGCTTGGTGCCAGTCAAAGGACCGCCGGCGCCCGCCACGCCTGCGTACGCGTAACTATGAACCGCGTCAGCACGGCGTAGAAAAGGCAGATCGCCGTGGAGGTGGCCACGATCAACGTCGCCATGGCTGCGGCGGGCCCGATTTCCCCGAATTCGTCCAGCCTGAGGATCGCGATCGAAGCCAGTCTGGTCTGCGGTGTGTACAGGAAAACGACCGCCGAGATCGTGACCATCGCATTGATGAACAGGTAACGTCCGATATCGAGGATCGCGGGCAGGCACACCGGCACGGTCACCCGAAAAAACGTCTTGTAGAACGGTACCTTGAGTGAGGCCGAGACTGCCTCGAATTCGCTGTCGAGCGCCTTCAAAGCCGTAACTGCCGTCAGGTGACTCGACGTGTAGTAGTGGATAACCGTCGAGAACACGAGGATGCCGAGCGTGCCGTAGAGTCCATTCAACGGGTTGTCCGGGTCATTGAAGAAGAGGATGTAGCCCAGGCCCAGCACCATGCCAGGAACACCCATCGGAACGGCCGCGAGAAGCCGAACGGTCGCCTTGAGCAGCGGCACACCCCGGGTCTTCTCGAGCAGGTAGGCGCATCCGAAAATGAACATCGTGCCACCGAGCGCGACCAGCAGCGCCATCTTCAGGCTGCTGAGATAGGAATCGAAGACGCCTGCGTCGATCAGCCCGAACTGGTAATGGCGCAGGCTCATCGACTTGTCGTAGGGCCAGAACTTGATGAACGATGTGTAGACCGCCATCCCGAGCACCGCGAGCAGCAGAAGCGCGACGACGAGGCAGAAGAGGAACATCGTCCGGTCGAACCACGGCGCGGGCTTCGGCGCATAAGGTACCGCGCGCGCGGAGAATTGCGCCTGCTGGCGGCCTTGCATGACCCAGTCGACGATGAAGGCGACCAGCACGGGAAACAGCAGCACGAGACCGACCACGGCGCCTTTATTGAAGTTCTGCTGGCCGATCACCTGCTTGAAAATATCCAGCGCCAGCACGTTGAAGTTGCCGCCGATGACCTTCGGTATGCCGAATTCGCTCACGGTGTAGGAAAA
>JBDTNP010000066.1:0-5495 GCA_039933695.1 Betaproteobacteria bacterium
GGTGGACCAGCACGCCCGCTGCGAGCCGGGGAAAGACGTCGAAAAAGAGAAAATTGACGTCGCTGTCGGTCTTGGCGACATGCGAAGAATCGATGAACAGCAGGTCGCCCGCTTGCAGGTCGGCGAAATGCTCCAGCGGCAATTCCTGCACGCGGCGCTCGACCTGGCGGTCGATGCCATCGACCCCGTGCCGCAGGAAGGCCGGAGGATACGGGTCGATGCAGCTGATGCTGACCTCGCGTCCCAGAAAGCGCCGGTTGACGTCGGCCATCAGCAGCGTCGAAAAGCCCGAACCCACTTCGATGATCCGCCGCGGCTTCCAGGCGCGCAGCAGCACGAACAGCGCCGGCGCGTCGAGCATCGAGAAATGGGGATTGTTGCCGAAGAACGACGCGAGGGCCGGAGTCACGGGCAGCGCCGGCGGGTAGTCGTAGTCGGGCATGAAGCGCGGGAACAGCTCGGAGAGAATTTGAACGTGGCTCGCGTCGTTGAAGTCGATCCCGCGAATGTCCGGTCGGTGCGGCCAGACGCGCGTCTGCGCGATCGTCGCCGGATCGACGACCGGCGAATAGAAGTGTCCCGCGGGAAACGCAGTGCCTGCTCCGCGCAACGCACGCAGCCGCCTCCTGATCCTGCGCAGCAGGCCGGTGCTCATCGCGACGGACCCGCTTCCGCTGCGTGCCCGAGCCGGGGCATCGCGCCGGTGCAACAGTCGTCGAAACCGAACCAGCCCGGCACCAGGACCAGAAAGCCATCGACGCCGCCAACGCCGTCATCGGGGCCGGCGCGAAACGGCACGATGCCGGGCGGCCGCAATACATACAGCACTTCCGGATCGAGTCGGCCGGCGGCGAGCACCTGCTCCCGCTTGAGTGTCGCACTGGTGACGCGGTCGGGCGCGAATCGGGCGAACGAGCCGATGTTGATGCGCATGCCGTGATCGGCGGCGAACAGGCCGATTGCCGCGAAATTCGGCGGCACCGGCAGCGAGGGAACAAATAGAATCGTTCGATAATGGGCCGCCGCAACGTTCCAGAAGCGCGAGGGCAAGCTTTCGGCCCGCTGCGCCGGCTCGTCGATGAAATGCTGGTGAAAGTAGCCGTTGAGCGCGACATAGCGCGGCGAGAGATCGGCGATCTGCAAGCCAAGGCCGAGCGTCAGGATCGCCGTCGCGGTTCGCGGCCGAAAGCTCTTCACGACGATCGCCGAGACCGCCAGGACGAGCGCGTAATATCCGACCCAGACCAGGCGGGCCGACGCACGGACCATCGCCGCGAGCTCGAGGATCACACTCGGCAGCGGAATCGTGAACAGAACTCGATCGCCCCAGGCGATCTGGTTCGAAAGCGCGATTGCCCAGAGCAACAGCGCGACGACGGCAAGCGGGATGTAGCGGCGCGCCGCGGGCTGCCGCCGCGCACGCCACCATGCGAATGCCGCGATCGGCAGCATCGCGAGCACTCCGAAGCCCAGGTAGTTGAATCCTTCGTACTCGGCGCCGGGTATCACCGGCAGCCCCGGCAGGAACAGCGATCCCCACTGCGGATTCCACAGCGCGTTCAGGTTGGCAGCGTAACGACCATAGTATTCGGCGCCTCCGGAGAACGAGCTTGTTGGAATCCTGAAATAACCGGCGGCCCACATCGTTGCCAGCAACGCAGCGGCGATGACCAGCGTCGAGCGCACGGTGTCGAGCGTCGTCGCGGTGCGATCGACCCAGCGCCGCCGAGCGGCGTCCGCGAACGCGACTGCGAGCACCATGTAAAGCAGATACGCGTGGATCAGCGCGGCGCCGCAAATCAACAGGCACCAGGATGCCGTCGCCAGTCGCGCGGGCGCGCGCAGGTACAGGTACAGCGCCGCTAGCACCAGCCAGTGCGCCATCAGTGCGTAATGGCCGATCGCGCGATCCGGCAGCAAAGGACTGAGGACAAACAGCGCGGTGATGACCAGCCGCGGCGCTACGCGGCTCGTCGCTATGCCTGAGAGCAGCCACGCGAAGACCGCCTGCAGGATGTAGCAGGCGAGCATCCACAAGCCGAAATACTGGAATTTGTCGGGCAGCGCAGCGCGCAGCAGCTTGAACAGCAGCGCGAGCAGGGGAATCGAGTCGGTGAAGACGATCGAGCTCCCCATTTCCATGCCGTAATTCGTCGCCGCGCCCGGAGGCAGATGCCAGTTTTCCAGCCGGAAGAAATGCCAGCCGAGGAATTGCGTTGCCGGATCCGGCAGCCAGAACAGCCAGCGGAAATAGGAGGGGTCGAGCAGGCGCGGATCGAACAGCAGGAAAAACACGAGCGGACCGAGCAGCGCTGCGGTCACCGTCGGCGCGGCGCGGCTGATGCTCATAGGAAGCGGCTTAGGGTCTGAACAGACCCTAGGTGAAGCTCAAGTCGGCGATCACCGGCGCGTGATCGGAAGGCTTCACGCCCTTGCGCGCCTGGCGGTCGATCCGGCATCCGGTGCAAACCTTGGCCAGCGCCGGCGACAGCAGCACGTGATCGATCCTGAGGCCGTGATTCTTCGGAAACGCAAGCTGGCGGTAGTCCCACCAGCTGAACGTCTTCGGCGGCTGGTCGAACAGCCGAAACGCGTCGACGAGACCCAGCTCCAGCCAGCCGCTGAACATCGCGCGCTCGGGCCCGGAGCACATGATCTGGTCGCGCCAGAGGTCCGGATCATGCACGTCGCGGTCGTCGGGCGCGACGTTGAAGTCGCCGATCACCGCGAGCTGCGGATGCTGCTCAAATTCGCGGCGCAGGAACCGCGTCGCGGCGGCGAGCCAGTCGAGCTTGTAGCGATATTTTTCCGATCCGACCGCCTGTCCGTTGGGCACATACAGGCAGACGACGCGCACCCCGTCGACCGTCGCCGCCAGCACGCGCTTTTGCACATCGTCGTGATCCGGCAGCGCGGCGACGATTTCGGTGCCGCTCGTGCGGGAAAGCAGCGCGACGCCGTTGTACGTGCGCTGGCCGCAAAACTGCAGCGCGTAGCCCGCGGCGGCCAGTTCGGCGACCGGAAATTTGCCGTCTTCGAGCTTGGTTTCCTGCAGTCCGACGATGTCGGGCGCGTTCGCGGCAAGCCACTCCAGCAGCCGCGGCAGCCGAACGTTAAGCGAGTTGACGTTCCAGGTCGCAACCCGCAACGTCACTGCGGGTACGAACCCTTCGGCGCCGCGTCGGGGGTGACGACTTGCGTGGTCTTGCTGTCAAACGGGGCCGGCGTCGGCGGCCGTCCTATCGCCGTCGTTCGCGGCGGCGGCGTCTTCGGATAGCCGGCATCGGAAAGCATGCTCTGCCACTTGGACTCGTTGAAGCCGGTCGCCACCTGCTCGCCGACCTGCAGTGCTGGCGCTTCGAGGCCGTTGGTCAGGCGTTTCAGGCGATCGGCGCCGTCGCCCTGCGTGACGTCGACGACGGTGTGCGGCACGCCGCGCTTGTTCAGAAGACCCTGCGCGGTGTCGCAGACGACGCCGCAGGAAAATGTGTACAACGTGACCGGGAACCGCTCCTGCGCCTGCTGCGTCGCAAACGACAATTCGCTGGTCTCGATGCTGTTGCGGCCGATGCGCTTGGCCTGCGCGTTTCTGGCGTCGGCCGGCGGCGGCTTGTCCGAATAGACGACGCGGCCGTCGGTGTCGAGGTAGCGATAGACCTGCTGGGTTTGCGCGATCGCGCACGCGCTCGCCAGCAGCAGCAAGCCGGCGAGGCCCGCGGCGCGGCGTGCCGGCGTGGATGTCCTGCTCATCTTGAGCCTCCCTTTGCTAGCGTCCTATGACGCCAGCATACCATTATGCCGCAATAATGCACTGATTTCCGGCTTTCGGCCTCGAAACGCCACGAACGAGTCCAGCGCCGGCCGGCTGCCGCCCCGGGCGAGGATTTCGTCGCGGAAGCGCGCCCCGGCGGCCGCCGAGAGCACACCCTGCTCCTCGAACAGGCTGTAGGCGTCAGCCGAGAGGACTTCGGCCCATTTGTAGCTGTAATAACCCGCTGCGTACCCGCCGGCGAAGACATGGCTGAAACCGTGGGGCAGGCTCCGGTCGTACTCGGGACGTGGCACGACGGCGACCTCGCGGCGCACAGCCCAGGCCAGCGCCAGCGGCGAGACCGACCGGCCGGCATCGTGGTGCATGTGCATGTCGAAGAGGGCGAATTCGAGCTGGCGCACCGTCTGCATGCCGCTTTGAAAATTCCTGGCTGCGAGCAGGCGGCCGAACATGTCCTTAGGCAGCGGCTCGCCGGTCTCGACATGCGCGCTCATTTTCTCGACCACGTTCCATTCCCAGCAGAAGTTCTCCATGAACTGGCTCGGCAGCTCGACGGCATCCCATTCGACCCCTTCGAGGCCGGACGCGCCCGGCACATCGACGCGCGTCAGCAACAGATGCAGCCCATGCCCGAATTCATGGAACAGCGTCGTCACTTCGCGATGCGTGAACAGTGCCGGCCTGCCGGCGACGGGGGCGGCGAAATTGCAGACAAGGAAGGCGACTGGATGCTGAGCCCGGCCGTTCGTGCGGCGATACTTGATCGCGGCGTCCATCCATGCACCGTCGCGCTTTCCCGGCCGCGCGTACAGATCAAGATAGAACTGTCCGACCGTCGCACCGGCTCGATCGGTCAGCTCGAAAAAGCGCACGGCGGGGTCCCACGCCGGCGCGGCCCCAGCACGCACCGTGATCCCGTACAAAGTCTCCACCACGCGAAACATGCCGGACAGCACGCGATCTTCGGAAAAATATTGCTTCACCTCCTGCTCGGAGTAGCTGTAGCGCGCCTGGCGCAGCTTTTCCGACGCATAAGGCAGGTCCCAGGCGGCGAGCTCAGGCAATCCCAGCTCGTCGCGGGCGAATGTCGCGAGCTCCGCCATGTCCCGCTCGGCGTAAGGCTTCGCCCGCGCCGCGAGATCGTGCAGGAACTCGATCACCTCGGCGGGTGAGCGCGCCATTTTCGGAACCAGCGACACTTCGGCGTAGCTGTTGTAGCCGAGCAGCGCCGCGGCTTCGGCGCGCAGCGCCAGGATCCTGTCGACCAGCGGGCCGTTGTTCCACTCCGGATCGCCGAATTCGCTGGCGCGCGTCGCATTGGCGCGGTAAAGCGTATCGCGCAAGCTCCGATCGTCGGCGTATTGCAGCACCGGCTGATAGGACGGCATGTGCAGCGTCAGCTTCCAGCCCGGCTTGCCGTCCGCTTGCGCCGACGCACGCGCCGCAGCGACGACGTCGGCCGGCATGCCGGCCAGGCGCGATGCGTCTTCGACATAAAGCGCAAAGGCGTTGGTGGCATCGAGCAGATTGTCGGCGAAGCGCGAGGAGAGGCTCGCGAGCTCTTCCTCGATCGCCTTGAAGCGCGCCTTCGGCGCGGGCGGCAGCTCCGCGCCCGACAGCCGGAAATCGCGCAGCGCATTGTCGACGACGCGGCGACGGGCCGGATCGGCGGCGGCGAATCCGTGCGAAGCAGCAAGCGCCCGGTAACGGGCGAACAGGCGCT
>JBDTNP010000067.1:0-4046 GCA_039933695.1 Betaproteobacteria bacterium
GCGGGAATGCATCATGGCGGGCCACAGCAAGTGGGCGAACATCAAGCACAAGAAGGCTGCCACCGATGCCAAGCGCGGCAAGATCTTCACGCGGTTGATCCGCGAAATCAGCGTCTCGTCCAAGCTCGGCGGCGCCGACGCCTCGACCAATCCGCGGCTGCGGCTCGCAGTCGACAAGGCGATGGACAACAACATGCCGAAGGACACGATCGAGCGCGCGATCAAGCGCGGATCGGGCGGCGCCGACGACGCGAGCTATGAGGAGATTCGATACGAAGGCTACGGCATCAATGGCGCGGCCGTAATCGTCGACTGCCTGACCGATAACCGGACGCGCACCGTCGCCGACGTGCGCCATGCGTTTTCCAAGAATGGCGGCAACCTCGGCACCGACGGGTCGGTGGCGTTCCTGTTCAGGCATTGCGGCCAGATCGTGTTCGCGCCGGGCACCGACGAAAACAGGCTGATCGAGCTCGCGCTCGACGCCGGCGCCGAGGACGTCGTCAGCCACGACGACGGCTCGTCGGAAGTGATCACCGCGCCGCACGAACTGGTGAGAGTCAGGCAGGCGCTCGCCGACGCAGGCCTCAAACCCGATTTCGCCGAGGTGACGATGAAGCCCACGGTGGAAGTCGAGTGCAAAGGCGAGGACGGCGTCCGGATGCAGAGGTTGCTCGATGCGCTCGAAGCGCTCGACGACGTGCAGGACGTCTACACGACGGCAGTCATCGTCGAATGAACCAGATCCAATTGGCGCGACGGATACTGGGTATTGATCCTGGTCTCCGCGTGACAGGCTTTGGAATAATTATCTGCACCGGCAACCGCCTTCAGTACGTCGCCAGCGGCTGCATACGCAACACGTCGGGCGAGTTGCCCGATCGGCTCAAGCTGATCGTGCGCGACCTTGCCACCGTCATCGGCGCGCACCTGCCGACCGAGGTCGCGGTCGAAAAAGTCTTTGTCAACGTCAATCCGCAGTCGACCCTGCTGCTCGGCCAGGCGCGCGGCGCCGCGATCTCCGCGGCAGTTCTCGCCGAGCTACCGGTCAGCGAGTACACGGCGCTGCAGATGAAGCAGGCGGTGGTCGGTCACGGCAAGGCGGCGAAGGAGCAGGTGCAGGAGATGGTTAGGCGCCTGCTCGCGCTGCCGGCGGTCCCCTCCGCCGACGCTGCCGACGCTCTCGCGTGCGCCATCTGTCACGCGCACGGCGGCGCCGGCATCGGGGGCTTTCGCCGGGGCGGCTACCGCGTGCGCAGAGGCCGCATCCTTTGATCGAGCGCTGGCCGCAAGCCGTCATCTTCGACATGGATGGCCTGATGCTCGACACCGAGGGTCCGGCGCTGCGCGCATGGGAGAGCGCCGCACGGGGCTTGGGCTGCGAGTTCGACCTCGAGCTCTGTCGGCAGATGATCGGACGAAACTTCGGCGATTGCGTCGCGCTGATCCGCGACCGGCACGGGTCCGACTATCCGGTCGACGAACTGACCAGCGCGTGGGCCGCCGACTACGACGCGATCGTCGCCGCCGAAGGAATCTCGCTCAAGCCGGGCCTCGATGACATCCTGGATCTGCTCGACGAGCGCGGCATCGCCACCGCGGTCGCGACCTCGACGCGGCGCGAGCGCGCACGCGCCAAGCTCGATCGGGCTGGACTGCTGCATCGCTTCGCTGCGCTGGTCGGCGGCGACGAAGTCGCGCGAGGCAAGCCCGCCCCCGACATTTTCCTTGCCGCCGCGGGGCGGCTCGGCGTTGCGGCCTGCGACTGCATCGTGCTGGAGGATTCGGAGCCCGGCATCATCGCCGCCCTGGCCGCCGGCATGACGCCGGTGATGGTGCCCGATCTGCATCCCCCCAGCGCCGAGCTGCTTCTCCTCGAGCCGCTGGTGCTGACATCGCTTTCCGCCGTCGCTGCGCATCTGCGCGCCATCGGGCGATGAGTCGCGGCCCCGGCCGCCGGTGCGGGCCCCGGTGCATGCGATAATTCGCGCCATGCGCGGCATTCGACTGACCGGCTCTCCCGGCACCGCGATCCGGTCGCGCCCGAGTGCGCACGTCGCGGCGGTGGCAAGGCGATGATAGGCCGCCTCGCCGGGACGCTGCTGGAGAAGAACCCGCCGCAGATCCTGCTGGACGTCCAGGGAGTCGCTTACGAGATCGACGTCCCGATGAGCACGTTCTACAACCTGCCCAACATCGGCGACAGGCTTACGCTGTTCACGCATCTGGTCGTGCGCGAGGACGCGCATCTGCTGTTCGGATTCGCCTCGGAAAACGAGCGCCGCGCCTTCCGTCAGCTGATCCGGATCACCGGCGTCGGCGCACGCATCGCGCTTGCCGTGCTGTCGGGACTGTCGGTCGCCGAGCTCGCGCAGGCGGTCAGCGTGCAGGACAGCGGGCGGCTTACCAAGATTCCCGGCATAGGCAAGAAGACGGCCGAGCGGCTGCTGCTCGAGCTCAAGGACAAGCTCGGCGCCGATCTGACGACCGCGGTCGGCGTGTACCGGCCGGCTCCCGTCGCCGCCGACGTGCTGAACGCGCTCCTTTCGCTGGGTTACAGCGACAAGGAGGCAGCGCGCGCGGTCAAAGAGCTGCCCGAAGGCATTGCGGTCGGCGACGGCATCAGGCAAGCCCTGAAGCTGCTGGCAAAGGCCTGACGATGTCGTCGACGACGCGCGCGAACAGCCACGACGCCGCAGGCATAATAGACGCATGATCGAGACCGATCGCCTGATCGCCGCGGCCCCGGTGAGCCCGCAGGAAGAAGTGCTCGAGCGCACGCTGCGGCCGCGCGCCCTCGAAGAGTACATCGGCCAGGAAAAGATCCGAGGCCAGCTTTCGATCTTCATCGAGGCGGCGAAAAAGCGGAAGGAAGCCCTCGATCACGTGCTGCTGTTCGGTCCGCCAGGCCTGGGCAAGACGACGCTGTCGCACATCATCGCGCACGAGCTCGGCGTCAACCTCCGGCAGACTTCGGGTCCGGTGCTGGAGCGGGCCGGCGACCTGGCGGCGCTGCTGACCAACCTCGAGCCGCACGACGTGCTGTTCATCGACGAGATTCACCGGTTGTCGCCGGTCGTCGAGGAAATTCTGTATCCGGCGCTCGAGGACTTCAAGATCGACATCATGATCGGCGAAGGTCCGGCCGCGCGCTCGGTAAAGCTTGACCTGCAGCCGTTCACGCTGGTCGGCGCGACCACGCGCGCCGGGATGCTGACCAACCCGTTGCGCGATCGCTTCGGCATCGTCGCGCGACTCGAGTTCTACACGCCGGAAGAATTGACCCGCATCGTCACCCGGTCGGCGCGGCTGCTCGAGATTCCGATCGAAGCCGGCGGCGCGCTCGAGATCGCGCGGCGGTCGCGCGGCACGCCGCGCATCGCCAATCGATTGCTGCGCCGTGTGCGCGATTTCGCCGAGGTGCGCGCCGCCGGCAACATCGCCGCCGAAGTCGCCGATCTGGCGCTGCAGATGCTCGACGTGGACGCGCTGGGGCTGGACGTGATGGACCGGAAGCTGTTGCGCTGCGTGCTCGACAAGTTCGGCGGCGGCCCGGTCGGCGTCGACAATCTCGCGGCGGCGATCGGCGAGGAGCGCGACACGATCGAGGATGTGCTCGAGCCGTTCCTGATCCAGCAGGGTTTCATGCAGCGGACCAATCGCGGCCGGATCGCCACCGCGCTGTCGTATCGCCATTTCGGTCTGGCCCCGCCAGCGGCGGCCGGCGAGCTTTTCAGCGAATGAGCCGGACTCGCTCGACCCCGCCGACGGCCGGTCGGCGTTTAACGTAAGGATACCCGACGCTTGAACGTTCATCCTGATCTCTCGTTCGTCGCGATGGTCGCGCACGCCAGCATCGTCGTGCAGGCGGTGATGGTGTTGCTGCTCGTGCTTTCGCTTTGGTCGTGGTGGCAAATCTTCTTGAAGATGTTCGCACTGCGGCGTGCCGAGTCGAGCACCGACGCTTTCGAGGACGAGTTCTGGAAGGGCGGCGACTTGAATGCGCTGTACCAGCGCGCGAGCCAGGCGCGCGACGGCGGCGCGCT
>JBDTNP010000068.1:0-8964 GCA_039933695.1 Betaproteobacteria bacterium
ATCACCGACATGCGCACCTGCCCGGTGCTGCCGCCGCATATTTCGTCGTTGCTGCCGTCGCTGCGCGAGCTGATCGGCAGCCTGTCGCTGCGCGATCGCATGCCGCAGATCGAGCTCGCGGTCGGCGATGACGCGGACGACGGGACCGGGAACGAAGTCCTGGTGTTGCGCAACCTCGACGCGGTGACGGCCAGCGATGAGCGCGCGCTGGCAGCCTTCGCCGATCGCCACGGCGTGCGGCTTTACCTGCAGCCCCAAGGGCCCGCCACCGTACAGGCGTTCCATCCGCCTGCCCGGCCATTGAGCTACGCGCTGCCCGATTTCGGCGTTCGCATCGAGTTTCAGCCGACCGATTTCACGCAGGTCAACGTCGCGATGAATCGTATGCTGGTCCGGCGCGCGGTCGGCTTGCTCGAGCCGGCGGAAGGCGATGCGGTCGCCGATTTCTTCTGCGGACTGGGCAACTTCAGCCTGCCGATCGCCCGGCGCGGGGCGAAGGTCGTCGGCGTCGAGGGCAGCGCCCCGCTGGTGCGCCGCGCGCAAGCCAACGCGCAAGCCAACGGCCTCGGGGATTGTGCGCGCTTCGTCGTCGCCGATCTGTTCGGGGCCACGCCGGCGAGCATCGAGGCGCTCGGCCCGATCGACAAGGCGCTGCTCGACCCGCCGCGCGAAGGCGCGATCGCGCTGATCAAGGCACTGCCCGGAGCGCAGCTGTCGCGCGTCGTCTATGTCTCCTGCAATCCCGCCACCCTCGCCCGCGACGCTTCGGTGCTGGTGCACGAGCGGGGGTTCTCGCTGCGCAAAGCCGGGGTCGTCAACCTGTTCCCGCACACGGCGCACGTCGAGTCGGTCGCGCTGTTCGCGCGCTGACGCGCCCGGGGAAATGAAAAGGGCGCCCGAAGGCGCCCTTGGGTCAACGCAACTGAAGCGTCAGTCGCGCTGTCCGGAAAAGATCAGCAGCAGATTGAGAATGTTGACGAAAATGTTGTATATGTCGAGAAACAGCGCCAGCGTCGCCATGATGTAGTTAGTCTGGCCGCCGCGCACGATCGTGCTGACGTCATGCAGCAAGTAAGCCGAGAAGATCAGCACGGCAATCGCCGAAACGGTCACGGATAGCGCCGGGATGTGCAGGAACAGGTTCGCCAGCGACGCAACGATCAGCAAGACCAAACCGATGAACAGGAACTTGCCGAGGAAGCTGAAGTCGCGCTTCGAGACCGTGGCGATCGTCGCCATGACGAAAAATACCGCCGCCGTCATGCCGCCGGCCAATGCCACCAGCTGGCCGCCGTTCCTGACCTGCGCCGCGAACTGCAGTATCGGCGCCAGCATCACGCCCGAGACGAAGGTAAAGCCGAATATGGCGAGCACGCCCCAGCTGCTGTTGCGCAGCGCCGAGACGACGAACAGCATGCCGAACATCGCGCCGAACATCAGCAGCGGCGCCATGATGGGCGAGGTCTTGAACAGCCCGGCGAAGTTGATCGACGTGCCGAACCATGCGCCGGCGATCGTCGGCAGCATCGACAGCGCGAGCAGCCAGTAGGTGTTGCGCAGAACGTTCTTCTGCTCGTCGCTCGTGACGATCGTCGCGCCGGACTGGGCCGGCGGCGCAGGCTGCCGCCATGAGGGCTGGCTGTTATCGATCGGTACGGGCTTCAGTTGCGGTTCCATCAGATTCCCTTTCCAAGGTGACGGATTTCCGTCACGTGCGCTTAGACTAGCAGAAATACCCCAAGTTTCAACTGCGCTCTCTATAGGGCGATGCCTGTCATATTCCGCCTCGCCCGCCGAATTCAAGCACCTGACCGCCGTGCGGCCGCTCGCCGGGCGAGGCCGCCTGCTCTCGGTGCTATGATTTTGGCCTGCCGGCGGTGCCGGCAGCCATCGCCCGGAAGGTTGGCAGAGCGGTTGAATGCACCGGACTTGAAATCCGGCGTGTCGGCAACGGCACCGTGAGTTCGAATCTCACACCTTCCGCCAATACCCTAGGAAAAACCTCGCCTTTGCGGGCCGTTTAGATCTGCCCAGCGTCGCGCCCAACCACCAACCAGGACTGTCGCCGCCTTAGCCGTCACGGCAATGGAGCACGACGCCAGATGAGCCGCGATCTCGACTTGATCCGCAAGCAAGGTTCTCCTAGTAATTACTTGACCGCCGGGAAGCCCTCGGCCAATTGATGCCAAAGCGATGCGTCGGAAGAGAGCGCGCGTCGCCGCGAACTGCCGGCGCTTCACCTCTTGTGCAAATTACTTTACCGCGAGCAACAAGCGCAAGGCGTTATGAATTACTCGCCCAAGATTCCGGTATGAAAGTCTAGTCCGCGGCGGTGAGGATGTATGTGCGCTAGCGTGCGCCTGAACAGGTCAGCTTTCGAGAACGCAGAAGCCGACCGGTGGCGGGTCATAGCGCCCGCCACGGGCCGATTCTGTTTCGTCCAGCAACTTTCGGGGCGATCCCATCCATCGAACGCCCAGAAGAGTGGATTTCGAGGCACCACGACTTGATCCGGCCGACTTGCCCGGAGCGGGCAAAGCGGATGCGCCTATGACTGGCGCGCCCGGCCTTTGTGGCCGGGCGCGTTTCCAGTCCGCGGCGAAGCTGCCGGATCGGATACTAGTTGCAGGGATTGGCGCCTGGTTCGGAGCAGTCGATATGACGGCGATTCCTTCCGTCGTGGGGTGTCGGCAGGTACGGAAAGATCTTGTAGATGCCGTTCGTGGTCAGGTTCACGGCGCTGCCTTCGGCGCCGATGTTGAAGTTGACGCCATCACCCAACAGCAGGTCGCCGGTGGGGACACCGAGCAACTTGCCTGCGACGACGCGGAGCGCGATATCGGTCACGTCATCGTTCGGACGACGTCCGTTCGGCCACCCTGCTGGATCGCCCGCGAGCAGCGATAGACGTTTCTGATCCGCCGGTTGCCTCGGCAAAATGCCCAGGTTGAGCCGCAGCAGCTCCGAGCACTCGTTGCGCCGACACGTGCCGGTCTGCGGCTGCGACGGATACTTGAGCAGCGCGTTGACCAGATCGGTCCGGCCGGTCGTCGGAATCGACAATCCGAAAGCGATGTTGATCGCCGTCGCGAGCCGCGAAGTCAGATAGAAATCCAGAAACTGGGCTTCGGCGCTCGGGTCGGTCGTGTTCCACCGGTCTTTCATATCGGTTCCGATGATGAGCTCGTTCACGAGCGGGTTCCCCATACGGGAAACCTGCGTCCATGGCCCGGCTTCAACCGGGTCCTTGTTCTGCGCACTCCGCTGTACGCGAACCTTCTGCCGCGCCGTCGACGCGTAGGCGCCGATGACAGCGCCGGAATTCGACGTCACCGTGCTGATCGGCAATTCGATCGCAATCGTGCTGATATTGAATCCCGAAAGCGTATCGTTGCCGAACGGGTTTACGAAGTCGTTGGCGTCCTCCGCCGCGCTCAGCAGCGGCGGCGTGCGCCGCAGATTCAGCGTGTCGAATACGGCGCCGAGATCGATGTAGAACGTCTCGTCGCGCTGGCCGGCGAAGACCTGGCCACCGTTGGCCAGCGTATAGATGCCTTTTTGCGCGAGCGCCTGGTAATCGGGCATCGTACGTGGGCCGACGTTGGAGGGCACGGCATACATGGGTTGTGTGCCAAGGTCGATGCGCACTCCGGCGCGCACCTGAGTCACGGTGTAGGTCTGGCGGAGAATGAGCCCTTCCGACCCGGCACCGTCGAGCGCGGTGATCGGCGGAATCACGGTCCCAGGCGGCGGAATCCCCCCGACATAAGATAAGGGAAGCTGCAGGCTGGTCAACGGCCCGCGCAATTCCGTCTTGAAGCGGACTTCGTAGACGAGATCGTCGGCGTTGCCGTCGGCGTTGGTATCGATGTTGATCCGGTAGAGCACGTCGTCGGCAAAGTTGAAGTAGTTCGGCCCCGCGCCCGGTTCCTGCCGCGTAATGCGTTTCATACTATTCTCCATGTAAAAGCAAATTAACCGATCCCGCGCCCGCGGTGATCAGGTACAGCGTTGGGCGCGACACACGCGACACTCGCGTCGGGCCCGACATTGTTAGTCACCGCGACATCATGCAAATCCGACAGGGAAGGATTCCCGGTCATGCGGAGACAAAACTCTCGAAATGCGCAGCTGTCTTGTTCACGGACCAGACGCCCATGCGATAAACAGCGGGAAATCAAATGCGCGCTCGGCGAACCACACCGCGGCGACCGCGGCTATTGCCGCCGAACCGCCGCCGAGCAGGAGCCGCCGGTAGCCCCAGGTCGCCCGCAGCGCATAGGCGAGCGGCAGGAACAGCGCGACGATGGCGAGCTGCCCGATCTCGACACCGACGTTGAAGCCGGCCAGCGACAGCGCGAGTGAGCCTGTCGGCAACCCGAGATCCTTGAGGGCACCGGCGAAGCCGAAGCCGTGCAGGAGGCCGAATGCGAATGCCGCTATCCAGCGGCCGTTCGCCACCACCGGGAACAAATTGTTGAGCGCGGCGAGCACGACCGACAAGGCGATGGCGGACTCGACCCAGCGCGACGGCAATGACACGACGCCGAGCGCCGCGAGCGACAGCGTGATCGAGTGCGCAAGCGTAAACGCGGTGACTACTTTCGCGACTTCGATGAAGGCTGAGCGGAAGGAGCCGCCAGGCTGCCAATGGCGATCGCGCCTGACCAGAACGGCAGGCAGCAACAGGGACAAGAGGAATAGGACGTGGTCGAAGCCGAGCCAGATATGCCAAATGCCCTCATGGACGTAAGTCGCGAACTGCGAGAGCGGCCCTGCGCTGTCTCCCCCTACCACCCATACCGGCGTTTCCTCGCTGAACACGACGCTGCGGCTCGCACCCGATTCGACGAAGTTCAGCAGTCCCCGGTGCTGCGGGTCGACGCCGCGAAACAGTCGATAGTCGATAGTCAGCGTCGGCCCGGATTGCGGACACGAGCCAGCGAATTTCAGCACCGCATAGGCGCCGTCCGTGTGCGAATCGGCGAGGCGATCGCTCACCGTCAGCGGACACGTCTCTCCCGCCGACGCGATACGCAGTCGTCCGAAGGCGTAGGCATCGATTTCCACCCGGCGCGCCTTGAGTTCACCCCAGGTGATTTCGCCATCGCCGTTGACGTCCAGCCCGATGGCGTTGTCGAGATCGCGTAGCGCGATGTCCCACTGGCCCTGCAGCGATGGGCCGTTGCGCTCGATAGTCAGGTAGGCATCGCTGGCCTTGTGCGCAGTCGCGCCGCCGGCCAACAACAACGCGAAAACCATCGTCAGAGCGCGAATCATCACAGCCCCGCCAGCGCGGCGAGCAGCGCCTTGTCTTCGAGATGGGTCTGGGCGATCCAGTCGCTCGCAAGCCGCAGCGTGGGAGCGTTGTTCGCTGCCCGCGCGGCATCGATTAGTACGCGGAGGTCGGCGGGCTCGCGCTGGACCTTCCAGTTATCGCGGGCAAGCGTCAACGCGCCGCGGCTGTCCGCCTCCACCGCCAGCCGGAACCGTGCTTCCTCGCGCCGATGCAGGCTGTCGCCGCGCCGGCGCGCCGCGTCGAAACGCGCCGCCATTTCGCTGCGGTGCGCGACGAACGCCTCGCGCTGATCGGGCAACTGTTGTTCGGCGAGCACCAGGCGAAGCAGCAACGCGTCGTTCTTGGTGTCCGCCGCCAGCAGCGGCAGGACGTCGTGCGGACGACTGGAATCCAGAAGAAAATCGGCGTACGCGCCTTTCAGGTAGGGGTCGCTCGGATCGAGCGCGAGTGCAGCGACAAAGTGCCGTTCCGCGGCCACGGGGTCACCGCGCCGCTGCGCGATCTCGGCGGCCAGCGTCAGCGCCCATTCGATCGTTCCTGTGTCGGTGCCGGGGGTCTCGAGAGCCTGAACCAGGCCGGCATAGGCGCCCTCGGCGCCGCCCGAGAGGCTGGTCGGCGGCGCAAGGCAGCCCGCTACGACAAGCGGCGGCGCCGCCGAGACGAGTTGCCTGCAATCCGATTGCGCCTCGGCGAAGCGCCCCACGACTGTCAGCACCGTGGCACGGGTAAGCCGCGCCTGCGCCGCGCGCGGATTGGCCATCAGCAGCTTGTCCAGGTCGGCCAGGGCGCCGTCGAAATCGTGCTGACTTTGCCTTATCGTGGCTCGCAGCAGCACCACAACGGGCGGCGCGTCGGACAAGGTCCACCACGGTGACAAGGCGGCCTGCGCTTGCCCGAGAAAACGCGGGTCACCCGTCTCTCGGGAGGCTGTGATCGCGCGGCGGGCCACCGACGCCGCGACATCGAGATTGCGTGGACTCGCCGCCAGTGCCACGCGCATGCGCTTCAATTCGCGCAGCTTCGGGTCGCCCCTCTCCGGCAATCGTTCGAGGACGACAGCGTCGTCCGTCGGCACATAAGGCGCTGCCCCGGCACCGGGCGCAAAGGCGGTAAATAGGATACTGGCCACACCTAATGCGCGGAGGCCTGTGCCGACAATGCCCATTGCCCGTAGGGCCGCTGAGAAAAAGCCGGGCATTGCCGACCGCGGCAGAACGGGCTCGCGAGAAACCCGCTGTACATGATGCTGCTTGCCGTTACCATTCACGTCCGTCGCCAGCTCATCAAAAAGGTGCTCTGAGCAATACGCCGGAACGTCCGAAACGGATGCAGCACCGGCGGCGATGTGCATATCGCCACCCAACTGCCTAAGCCATTCAGCTGGTTCTCATAACAAACATGATGGTGCAGCGCACTACCTGTGACGCTAACTTTATGGGGCGCGGGCGCTTACTGATATAAGCGCAGTACTGATTTCCGCGTAAGCAAAACCAGGGTGCGACGTAGGATAATTGCCGACGAGCAGGGTACGTTGCGCTGCACCCCGAGAGCAATTGGCGGAATCTCGCGCACCGCCAATGGTGCTCTATCTAAAGTGAGGCGGACCGACAGTCAGCGAAGCCGGCGACGCCGAGTGTATGTCGCCGGACTTCGCGCGGGACTATGAGATACATCGCGCCGGGGTGTCGCGAGACCCGCAGCCGTTGCGTTCTCGGTTGCGCTTACAGCGGAACAAGCTGGACCGCGAAAGCGGAAGCGTCGCGCGTCGCCAAATTGCACAATCTACGCAGTGGCTATAAGCTTCGGGACATGGGAGGAGATCGGGATGCCCGGGACTCTTTCCGGTGCCGGTCGCGGCCGGCGGCAAAGCTCATGCAGCAGCGATTTATGTGTCGAGCATCGCATCCCGAAGCGATGCGTTGCGGCACGAGGGTCAAACGGTAAGGTTGCCGGATAGGCATGCGAGCTGGTAGACGCCCGAGGTTGCCCCTAGCGATGCTCCATGGGCTTCGAGAGAATTCTCACCGAGCTCATTTTCTGCCAAGCCTGCCATCAGGTCGGGTAAGTAGCCGGTTACGAGCAATACTCGATCCACGCTCGCGTCGCGGCCACGAATTCGCTGCTCGGCCGTCATCTCTGGCGCACGCCCGGATCGAAGCATGAAGGCGCTCGTAAACCCCTTCCGCAGCATCAGGTCCGGAACCAGGTCTTCGTGCAACCACCTGCGCAAGCAATCCTGCTGACCTGGCGCGGAAGAATATCGCAAAGTCACGCAGGTCGTTCCAAGTACGGAACCGTAACTGCTGTCCAGTTCGCAAAAGCCGCGGACCATACCCCTGAAGCCCGGCATTACCCGGCTTGTCCAGGGCGTTGGGTTGTTAAGGCGCCCCAGATACGGTGCAGAGGAAAGTATGTCTATATCGGTGACTTCATAAACGACGAAATATCGCAAATTCGGCGAGCTCGAGACCCACCGCTGAGCTCGAATGAATCCGGGAATGCCGACTCTTTCAGGGAAATGTTGGCGCGTGTGCCAGTCGTCGTGATCGGCAATCTGCTCCGGGATGATGTCGTACCAAAGCAGCATTGCTGCTCTACCGAGTAGAGCCATTGGCTTTCCTTGAGATCAACTCCATAACCTCCGCGAGCGGCATGAATCCGACGACAAACGACGACAATGACAACGTTCAGTGAAGACGCCGACACTGTTCAGCAGGTGCCGACCGCGGCGGCGAATGTCTAGATTGTCGGGTTTCGGTCAATCATTTCGACCATTGCGCGCGTCGCCAAAACGTATCCATCGGGTCCAAAACCGGCGATGACCGCCGTGGCGATTTTCGAGACGTGGGAGTGGTGGTAGTGTTCTTCGCGCCGGTGGATGTTGGAAATATGAAGCTCCACAATTGGTCCGGGGAACATCTTCAGGGCATCGAGAATCGCGATTGACGTAAACGAGTAAGCCGCTGGATTGATGATGATGCCGCTGCCGAGATCAATGGCCTCGTGGATCCAATCGATCATCTGCGATTCACTGTTCGTCTGTCGAAACTCGATTGCCCGATCGCCAGCAGCGTTTCTGCATCGCGCCTCGATCTCCGCGAGCGTCACCTTGCCGTAGATCTCCGGTTCTCGCCGGCCCAGGCGATTCAGGTTCGGGCCATTCAAGACGTAGATAGGTTTGGCGCTTGTCATGATTCCGTATTGGCCGATTATGCGGGGTGCTTACCCCTTGTAGCCCATAACTCTGGGCAACCACAGTACAGTTTGTGGAACGAAGGTGATGATCACCAGAACAACTATTGCTACAAACATGAAGGGGGCCGCTTCACGGACAATCGACATCAGGGGCTTCTTAGTCATGTTCGCGACGACGAAGAGCAGCAGACCGAACGGCGGGGTGAGCAGTCCAATCATGATATTGACGACAACCACGACGCCGAAATGAACGAGATCGATGCCCAATGCCTTGGCCGTTGGAATCATGATTGGAACGATGACGAGAAGAATCGTGGTTCCTTCAAGCAGACACCCCAGCACAAGGAGTATCGCGTTGACGAGAAGTAGATAGCCACTCGGCGCCAGGTGGAAGCCGCTTATAAAATGTTGGACCGAAAGAGGAACGTTCTCGATCGTGACCACGTAGTTGAAGACCAAGGCCCCGGCGA
>JBDTNP010000069.1:0-5866 GCA_039933695.1 Betaproteobacteria bacterium
GCGGCAAGCGGCCGGCGTATCCATCACTTCGAGTCCAATGCCCGCTTCGGTCAATGCGCGCGTCAGGCGCGGATGCGGAAACCGCATCGTCGTGCCGCTGCCGAATAGCGCGACTTCGGGTTTGAGCGCCGCGAGCGCGGCGAAGTCGGACTCGGACAGCGCATTGAACCCGCCGGGCGCCCAGCCGGCGATCAATTGCTCGGGCGTCACCAGTAGATTCTCGCGGTAGTCGGTCTCGCCGACGCGCACATAGCCGTCGCCATGACCGGTGAACACATTGCCGTCGGCGGTGTTGAGATGGAATTTCATGCGGGGTTGCAAGCTCGGCGCATAACGGTGCGCATGTCGTTGTGCATTGCGGTAACTGCCTAAGTCCGTTAGGATTATAGCTTCAGTCGCCGCCACATCGCTCGGACGGTCCGGGCGCTTATGCTGGCGGGGTGAGGAACCGCATGGCTTCCCCGATCGATCGAGAGTTCGCGCGCATCGCGCGTCTGCCGCCGTACGTCTTCAATATCACTTCCGAACTCAAGATGGCCGCGCGGCGGCGCGGCGAGGACATCATCGATTTCGGCATGGGCAATCCCGACGGGCCGACCCCAGCGCACATCGTCGCCAAGCTGGTCGAAACCGTGCAGCGCTCCGACACTCACGGCTACTCGGTGTCGCGCGGCATCCCGCGGCTGCGCCGCGCGATCTGCCAGTGGTACCAGCGCCGCTACGGCGTCGAATTCGATCCCGACACCGAGGCCATCGTTACCATAGGCTCGAAGGAGGGCATCGCGCATCTGGGTCTCGCGACGCTGGGGCAGGGCGACACCGTGCTGGTGCCGAACCCGAGCTACCCGATCCACATCTACGGGCCGGTGATCGCCGGCGCCGACATCCGCCAGGTCCAGCTGACGCCCGACGTCGACTTCTTCGCCGAGCTCGATCGCACGATCAAGTCGAGCTTCCCCAAGCCGAAGATGCTGATCATCAATTTTCCGGCGAATCCGACCGCGCAATGCGTCGAGCTGCCTTTCTTCGAAAAGATCATCGCGCTGGCCCGCGAGCACGGCATCTACGTCGTGCACGACCTGGCGTACGCCGACATCTGCTTCGACGGCTGGAAAGCGCCTTCGATCATGCAGGTGGCGGGAGCGCGCGAAGTCGCCGTCGAATTCTTCACCTTGTCCAAGAGCTACAACATGGCCGGCTGGCGGATCGGTTTCATGGTCGGCAACAAGGACCTGGTTCATGCGCTGTCGCGGATCAAGGGATATCACGATTACGGCACGTTCACGCCGATCCAGGTCGCCTCGATCGCGGCGCTCGAAGGGCCGCAGGATTGCGTCGCGCAGATCGCGATGACCTACCAGAAGCGGCGCGACGTACTGGTCAAGGGCCTGCACGAAGCCGGATGGAAGGTCGACATCCCGAAGGCGTCGATGTACGTATGGGCGACGATTCCCGAGCCGTACCGGCCGCTGGGCTCGCTCGAATTCACCAAGCAGCTGCTGGCGCGGGCCAAGGTGTCGGTGTCGCCCGGCATCGGCTTCGGCGAATTCGGCGACGGTCATGTGCGTTTTGCGATGATAGAGAACGAATCGCGCACGCGCCAGGCGATCCGGGGCATCAAGCAGATGTTCCGCGAAGACGGACTGGCTTGAGATGAAGCCACCTCTCTCGTCATTCCCGCGACAGCGGGAATCCAGCGTCGTAATAGGCAGGGGAACGACGCTGGGTCCCCGCGTGCGCGGGGACGACAACGGCGCAGATGTGATGCGCGAACTTGCCCTGCTCAGGTCGTCTGATGGCTGAGGGCGCGATGAAGCCGCTGCAGGTGGGATTGCTCGGCATGGGCACGGTGGGGCGCGGCACCTGGGACGTTCTGCGCCGCAACGAAGAGGAGATCACGCGCCGCGCCGGGCGCCCGATCCGCATCACGCATATCGCCACCCGGACGCTGGCCCGCGCGCAGGCAGCCACGCGCGGCGTCGACGGCGTGCGGCTGGACACCGATCCGCAGACCGTCGTCGACGACCGCGACATCGACATCGTCGTCGAGCTGATCGGCGGCATCGAGCCGGCCAAAACCTACGTGCTTCGGGCAATCGCCAACGGTAAGCATGTCGTCACCGCGAACAAGGCGCTGCTGGCCGCGCACGGCAACGAGATATTCGCCGCCGCGCAAAAAGCCGGCGTGATGGTGGCGTTCGAGGCGGCCGTCGCCGGCGGCATTCCGATCATCAAGGCGCTGCGCGAAGGCCTTACGGCGAATCGCATCGAATGGATCGCCGGCATCATCAACGGCACCAGCAACTTCATCCTGTCCGAAATGCGCGCCACCGGGGCGTCCTTCGGCGACGTGCTCGCGGAGGCGCAAAAGCGCGGCTACGCCGAAGCCGACCCGACTTTCGACGTCGAAGGCATCGACGCCGCGCACAAGCTGACGATCATGTCGGCGATCGCGTTCGGCGTGCCGATGCAGTTCGACAAGGCGTACACCGAAGGCATCTCGCGGCTGGCGCGCGAGGACATACGCTACGCCGAGGAGCTGGGCTACCGGATCAAGCTGCTCGGCATCACGCGGCGCTCGAAAGCGAACGGCCGCGACGGCATCGAATTGCGCGTGCATCCTACCCTGGTCCCGCACAAGCGGCTGATCGCCAACGTCGAGGGGGCGATGAACGCGGTGCTGGTCAAGGGCGACGCCGTCGGGCCGACGCTCTATTACGGTCCCGGCGCCGGCGCCGAGCCGACGGCGAGCGCGGTCATCGCCGACCTGGTCGACGTCACGCGCATGCACACGGCCGATCCCGAGCATCGCGTGCCGCATCTGGCGTTCCAGCCCGACCAGCTTTCCGACACGCCGGTGCTGGCGATCGGGGACGTCGAGACCAGCTATTACCTGCGCATGCGGGTGCTCGACCGGCCCGGCGTGCTGGCCGACATCACGCGCATCCTCGCCGATCGCGAAATCTCGATCGATGCAATGATCCAGAAGGAGCCGTCCGAAGGCGCCGAGCAGACCGACATCATCCTCTTGACGCACCGCTCGGTCGAACGCGGCGTCGTCGATGCGATCGCGCGCATCGAGGCGTTGCCGACGGTGCGGGGCAAGGTGGTCAGGATCCGGATGGAAGAGCTGAACTAGAGCCCGTGAAGCGGGCCATAACGCATGGAGGCGAACATGGAAACCACGAGCGAGACGATCGTCTGGGAAGGCACCCCGTCGCAACTGACCAACTTCGGCACCTACGTCGCCTGCGCGCTGGTCGCGGCCGCGATCATCGTCGTGGGCGCAATGATCCGGCCGGAAGCGTACTGGGTTCTGTTCGTCCCGGTCCTCATTGCGCTCTGGCGCTACCTGACGCTCAGGTTCTTTCGCTACCGGGTGACGACCGAGCGCGTCGGCTTGACCCGCGGCGTGCTCACCAAGCGCACCGACTCGATCGAGCTCTATCGAGTCAAGGACACCACCTTGGTCGAGCCGTTCTTCCTGCGGCTGTTCGGATTGTCCGATGTGGTGCTCAACTCGTCCGACCGCACGACGCCGCTGCTCGTCCTGCATGCGGTGCCGAACGGCCTGGCGCTGCGCGAGCAGATTCGCGCCAATGTCGAGCGGCTGCGCGTGCAGAAATCGGTGCGTGAAGTCGACTTCGCGCCGGAGCGCTAGCCCCTTCGTCGCAATGGAATACATCAGCACTCGCGGCGGTATGGCGCCGCAGCCGTTCTCGGCGATCCTGCTCGAAGGCCTCGCGCCCGACGGCGGCCTGACGGTGCCGGCGACCTATCCGCGTCTCAGCGCCCCGGAACTCGCGGCGCTGCGCCCGCTCGGCTATCGCCGGCTCGCATTCGCGCTGCTGTCGATGTTCGCCGATGATATCCCGCCCGCCGAGCTCGAGGCGCTGATCGACCGCACTTATACCGCGAAGACCTTCGGCAGCGACGAGATCACGCCGCTGCTGACTCTCGAGCCCGGCGTTTTGCTGCTGCGCGCGTCGAACGGACCGACGCTGGCGTTCAAGGACATCGCGATGCAGCTGCTCGGCAACCTGTTCGAGCACGCGCTGGCCAAAGGCGAGCGCGATCTCAACATCGTCGGCGCCACGTCGGGCGACACCGGATCGTCGGCCGAGTACGCGATGCGCGGCAAGCGCGGAATCCGCGTGTTCATGCTCTCGCCCAAGGACAGGATGAGCCCGTTCCAGACGGCGCAGATGTATTCGCTGACCGATGCGAACATCTTCAACATCGCGATCGACGGCGTGTTCGACGATTGCCAGGACATCGTCAAGGCGATCGGCGCCGACGCGGCGTTCAAGCGCGACATGCGGATCGGCACGGTCAACTCGATCAACTGGGCGCGGGTCGCCGCCCAGATCGTCTATTACTTCAAGGCCTATTTCGCGGCGACCCGGAGCAATAGCGAGCAGGTTTCGTTCGCCGTGCCTTCGGGCAATTTCGGCAACATCCTCGCCGGCCACGTCGCTCGCCGGATGGGCCTGCCGATCCGCCACCTGATCCTGGCAACCAATGAGAACGACGTGCTCGACGAGTTCATCCGCACCGCGACCTACCGCGTGCGCCGCCCGGACGAGACGCTGCAGACGTCGAGCCCGTCGATGGATATCTCCAAGGCGTCGAATTTCGAGCGCTTCGTCTTCGACCTGGCCGATCGCGACGCGGCCAAGGTGCGCGAATTGTGGGTTCGAGTCGAGCGTGACGGCGGCTTCGATCTGTTCGGGACGCCGCTGGAGGCGAAGCTGCGCGAATCGGGCTTCGTGTCGGGCATGAGCACCCACGCCGACCGCATCGAAACGATCCAGGCTGTCGCCGACAATTATCGTATCGTCGTCGATCCGCACACTGCCGACGGCATCAAGGTCGGACTCGAGCACCGGGAAAAAGGCATTCCGCTGATCTGCATCGAGACCGCGCTGCCGGCGAAGTTCGCGGCGACGATACGCGAGGCGCTCGGCCGGCAAGCGGCGCGGCCGGCCGCGTACATCGGGATCGAAGAGCGGCCGCAGCGCTACGCCGCGCTGCCGCCGGACGTCGCCGCGGTGAAATCGTACATCGCCGAGCGCGCGGCCTGACAGCGGACGGCTTGACCATGCCGATGTTTCTTCGCGATCTGGGTCGCAACCTCGCCTGGGGCGGGCGCATCCCGTTCGGGCTGCCGGTGACGCGGCTGGATTTCCGTATCGGCGTGCCGCAACTGCTGGTGCTGTTCGTTTTTGCGGCGCTGCTCGACATCGGCGTCGACTGGGTGCAGCGCGACCCGGACGCGATATTCACGATGCAGGGCCTGGTCGGCGAAGTATTCTTCGGCGCGATCCTGATGCTGCTCGCCGCCTTGCTGGCGCGCGCGTTCCGGCAGCCGGACTACGCGCTGGCGCTGCCGGTGATCGTCCTGGCCAGCGAATGGCCGCTGCAGATCGCACGCGCCCTGGGCGGGACCTTAAGCGGGCTCGACTTTTTCGGCGCGACCGTGAACGGTCAATCGCTCTTCACCTTGTGGACGCTGTTCTGGCTCTGGCGCGCCTCGGCGGTGTGCCTCGCGCCGCCGCGCCCGCATTATGTCTTGCGCTCGCTGGTGGCGGCAGCGGTGCTGATGAGTCCGATGTGGCTGTTTACGCCGCTCTTGCCCGACGCGACGTGGTGGAGCGCGCCTTCGACGGCGGAAGCACGCGATACGAGCTACCCGAGCCCGGCGTCCGAGGAGGCGCTCGCCGCGCAGCCGCGATTGCTCGACAAGGCGCTCGCCGACCTCGAGGACCAGCGGCCGGGCGTCACCGATCTGTATTTCGTCGGCTTCGCGCCGGACGCGGCGGAGGACGTATTCCGCAAGGACGTCATCGCCGCGCGCGAGCTGTTC
>JBDTNP010000070.1:0-1749 GCA_039933695.1 Betaproteobacteria bacterium
CCCAGACATGAACCGGAATGCCGGCGAGCAGGGCAAGATAGATCGGCGCGGTCGCGGTGCCCCATCCCAGCGTCGCCAGCGCGCCGGCATTGCAATGCGTGAGCACGTGGACCGGTGAGCGCTTGGCAGCGAGCTCTTCGATGATGGTGAGACCGTGCTCGCCGATGGCGCGGTTGGTTGCCACGTCCTCGGCGGCGATTGCGTCCGCTTCGTCCCAGGCGGCTGCGGCGCGCGCGGATGGCGCCTGCGGTGCGACCGTTGCGCGCACGCGTTCGAGCGCCCACCGCAGGTTGACCGCGGTCGGCCTGGCGGCCAGCAGCATCGTGTACGCATCGTGCATGCCGTCATCGGTCGGGTCGGTGCCGAGCGACAGGGCGAGTCCATACGCGGCGGTGACGCCGATCAGCGGTGCGCCGCGCACCTGCATCGTGGCGATCGCACGCGCTGCATCGGCGGCTGAGATCAGACTGACCAGAACCTCGTCCCGGGGAAGGCGAGTCTGATCGAGGACCTCGACGACGCTGCGCTGACGAAAGGCGCGCAGCGGGAGGATTGCCGGCGCCGACGCATCGGGAGACAACGAGTGCAACATGCGGGAATTCTAGCAGTCGCCTTCGATTGCAGGCTTGCAGGAACGCGTGACAAATGCACCATTCGGGTCGGTGCCGAATGTGCGTGTTGAGCTCACGTCGCGTCGCGGCTGGCCAGGCCTACTTCAGCACCTGCACGATATTGTTGAAGTCGTCGGTCCACGGAGCCCAGTCGCGACGCGGCTCGATCGGCTTGGCGACAGTGGCGATCAGCGGAACAGCAAGCGAGCCCGCGCTATCCGACACCAGCACCCAGTCGCTGCGGCTGCTCAAGCCTTGCTCAGCGTCATCGGTGACCAGCACGGCGTGCAAACCCTGCGCGTCGGCCAGGCGCTCGACGACCGGAATCAGGTTCAGATAACGATTGGTGACGTGAAAGGCGATAATGCCGCCAGGCTTCATGTGCCTGCGATAGATCGCCAGAGCTTCCTGGGTGAGAAGGTGAACAGGGATCGAATCGCTGGAGAAGGCGTCGATCGCCAGCAGATCGAAGTCCTGCGCCGGCTCCCGCTCGAGACTGAGCCGGGCATCGCCGAGCGGGGTCTCGATCGTTGCCTCGCTGTCCCTGAGGTAGGTGAATTCGGTGTTGGCGATGCGGATCACCGCCGGATTGATATCGTAGAAGCGGTAGACGTCCCCGTTGCTGCCATAGGCCGCGATCGTGCCCGTGCCGAGGCCGATCACGCCGATCTTCAAGCGCCTCGTGGTCGGATGCATCGATTCGAGCGCACGGCCCAGGCCCGAGGTGTGGGTGTAGTAGGTCGTCGGAAGGCGCGCGAGATCCGGGGCGAGATACTGGTTGCCGTGCAGAATCGTGCCGTGGACCAGCGAGAGGTGGCGACCCGCTTCGACGCCGCCTTCCTGCACGCGCAACACGCCATAGAAGTTACGGGTCGCCAGGATCGTCCCGTCGTAGAACTCGCGAATGCCCCAGCCGGCCGTGCCGAGGGTGAAAAGCACCGCCGCGACCGCGAGCATGATGAACACCGGATGCCGGCGGCGAACCTGCAATGCCAGAAGCAGCGCGCAGACGACGAGGCCGGCCGACAGCTCGAAGTACGCAGGCAGGATCAGCGGCGCGACTATGCCCACCAGCGTCGATCCGAGTGCGCCGCCGGCCGAAACCATCAGGTAGAACCGGGTCAGATAGCGCGGCAGC
>JBDTNP010000071.1:0-1795 GCA_039933695.1 Betaproteobacteria bacterium
ATCCAATAATAGTAGTCGCTGTGTTCATCCGTGCGGCCCTCGCTTTAAAAAGGCCGCAAGCGCATAAATGAAAAGCGCGGCCCGACTTCGAGTCGGCGCCGCGCTTTTCTTTGTGCCAGACGCGTGTGCTGCGCTAGCGCGTGGCCTGGATGTCCCGGCCGTTGAGCTCCTGCACCGGGCGGGCGTTCATCGGATACGACTTGGCGAAGCGGGCGATCTGGTCGGCCGAGATCTGCGTCGGAGTCTTCAGCACGAACCACTTGACGTCCTCGCTGCACGGCGGGGTCGTCAGCGAGCCGGCGAACGTGTAATAGCCTTTGTCGCGCGGCAACAGCTCCAGCGCGTTAATCTTCGCCGCGTTGACGACGTTCTCCTTGTCCTTGGCCAGCGGCAAGTTGGCCCACAGCGTCTTGATCAGCGCGCTCTCCTTTCCCTGGTCGAGCAGAATGGCGATGACGGCGAGCTTGCCGTCCTTGCCGCGATGGATGAGGTGCGCCTCCATGTCGTGCCCCTTGCCGCTTATCTTTTCCTCGCTCGGCTTGTGGAAGTGGAATTCGACGAGCTCGTAGCGCTTGCCCTCCACCGACACCGTGCTGCCCGGCGCGTAGTTGACCTGGATCGTGTGGCCATCGTCGACGATACGCAGCGGTACCGGCCGGTAGTCGAATAATAGCGGCGGCAAGTCGCCTTTCCTGGCGTCGGCATCCGGGATGTCGATCGGAGACTGCGTCTTGCCCAGGGCGCAGGAGGCGAAACTCTTTTCCAGCTTGGCCCACTTCGTCGGGCCGGTGGCACCCGAATAACTCCAGCGCGATGCGTCCGCAGCCATGCCCGGGCCCGCGCCGCCGACCAGGCCGGCGACAGCGACCATCGCAAGCAGCTTCTTCCAGAATCGTTTCATCGCTCCTCCTTCGCATCCGGGGTCGCCGGCTCAGACCGACTACGACCGGTGGGTACGTTCGATTCGCCGGCTATTCCGCTTCCGGGGTCGCATCCCCACGCTTCGCGCGGGGCCCCTGCTCCGCCCTTAGCGTCATATCCCCGCGCTTTGCGCGGGGCCCCTGCTCCGCCCTGCGGCGTCCTAACCGAGCAGATCCGCCGCCGCTTTTTTGTTGCGTCCGTTGCGCGCCGTCTCGGCGCGGGCGCCCAGCCGGCCCGCATGGCGCTCGAGCACCGGCTTCAGATACGCACCCGTATAGCTGCCCGGCGTGTTCCCCACCTGCTCAGGCGTGCCTTCGGCGATGATGCGCCCGCCGCCAGCGCCGCCTTCCGGCCCCAGATCGATCACCCAGTCGGCGGTCTTGATGACATCCAGATTATGCTCGATGACGACGACCGTGTTGCCGTGGTCGCGCAAGCGATGCAGCACCGTCAGCAGCATCTCGATGTCGTGGAAATGCAGACCCGTCGTCGGCTCGTCCAGAATGTAGAGCGTACGGCCGGTATCGCGCTTCGACAACTCCAGCGCCAGCTTGACCCGCTGCGCCTCGCCACCCGAAAGCGTCGTCGCCGACTGCCCCAGCGTGATGTAGCCCAAGCCGACGTCGAGCAAGGTCGAGAGCTTGCGGGCGACCACCGGCACCGGCTCGAAGAACGCATGCGCCTGCTCGACGGTCATCGACAGCACGTCGTGGATGTTCCTGCCCTTGTACTGGATCTCGAGCGTCTCCCGGTTGTAGCGCTGCCCGTGGCAGACGTCGCAGGGCACGTAGACGTCCGGCAGAAAATGCATCTCGACCTTGATCAGCCCGTCGCCCTGGCAGGCCTCGCAGCGGCCGCCCTTGACGTTGAACGA
>JBDTNP010000072.1:0-3025 GCA_039933695.1 Betaproteobacteria bacterium
TGGCGGCGATGGCGGCGATGGCGGCGATGGCGGCGATGGCGGCGATGGCGGCGATCACGCGATCAGTCCGGCCAGCGGATCGCAGCGCGTGCGGCCGCAGTCGCGCCGATTCCGTTCGGTTCAGCGCCGAAGCGCATGACGGCGAACATGTGCGTGGGCTTGATCGATCCGGCGGCGATCTCCGTCTGGTCGCGCTCGTGTACACGGTCGATGAATTCCCTGTCCGATTGACTTGCGGCCGAAAAGTTGGGGCCGAATCCACGATCGACAAACGGATCGATGACGTTCGCAAATCCGAGAAACATGTCGAAGCCGAAGCGTTCGACCAGCATCGGAAGCACATCCTGGGCGCGAATGCCTTCGAATCCGCTGGTCGAGCAATCCCAGTCGAGGAATTCCGGTTCATATCTTCGGAGCTGGCGATTGTAACGGTAGGAAGGCGGCAGGTCTCGCCAAAGCTCGCGGACTATCGCCAGCGCCTCCGGCCAGCGCTGGTGGCCATTGCGCCCGATCATGTCGGAGACGATGAACCTGGCGTGCGGCTGTAACGAAGCGCCGACGGCATCGAACAGATGCTCGAGCGCGACCACGTGATGCAGCGACTGGTTGGCGATCACCCCGTCGTACCGCCCGACGGGCTGCCATTCGTTGAAGTCCGCCTGCAACGGAACGACCTTGTCGGCGACGCCTTCGCTGATCGCCAGCTGCCTGCCGCGCTCCAGCATCGAGTCGTTCAATTCGAGACATTCGATCGCAAAATCTTCGCAACCCGCGTCGATCAATGCGCGCGCGAGCCGGACCTCGGTATCGCAATGGCCGGCGCCGATGCTGACAAAGCGCCGCGTCCCGCTGCCGCGGCCGTAACAATCGGCCAGATATTTGGTGAAGAAGGCGTCGGGGTGGCTTGCGCCAAACATTTCAAGGCACGGACGCAGATAGCGATTCGACCAGTAGTGGAATATCGGCGGCAAGGCATGGACTTCCTCACACGCATCGAAATTCTGGCGCTCTGCGTCGATGCGCTGCTGGTAGCTGTCCTCGGGCGACAACGTGCGCCGGAGCCGATCGCGAACCCGTCCGACGAGCGCCCTCGTACGTGTACCGATCGCCGCTCTGCGCGAAGCGCCGTCAGGGCGCATACGCGACCATCGGCACCGACCATGGCTCCGGCCAGACGATGCCGTGCTCGGGACAAGCTTCATCGGCGATGCGCATGCGTGCGAACCCGGCGGCGGTGAATGCCCGCTCCAGCCCGGCGCGCGAAAAAAGCCGCATCTCAAGGGTCGTGCCGGGGCCGCCGTGAAAGACCAGATCGGTGAAGACTTCCTCGCGTCCGTCCGAGGTGCGATTTTCCAGCCGCCAGGACCCGCCGGTTTCGACCAGTCGATAGTCGTGCAACTCAGGGAAGTGCTCGACGGTGTCGGCAGCCAGCGAAAACGGCACCGAAAAGATCAGCACGCCACGGGGCTTCAGCAGCCGTCGCGCATTGGCGAATGCGCGCGCCACCGGCGGCGCCACATGCTCGAAGACGTCGCTGGCGATGATGAAGTCCGCCTTGGCGGCGCCATGCTCGGGCACAGCGGCGATGTCCAACCGAGGCTCGGTATGGAAATAGGTATTGGTATAGCCCAGCTTCGCCGCCAGCGGCAACGCATACGCGGGCGAGTCGGAAAGCCCGATGCCGATCAGATCCGGCCGAAGCGGCACGTCGGGCAACACAATGCTCCGGCCGAAGAGCTCGCAGGTCAAAAGATGGACGATAGCGCGCATCCGCACCGTCGAGCCGCAGGCCGCGCACGACGGCGTTTCGCGCGAAAGCGACGCGGGGGCGACACGGCATCCGGCGCCGCAAATATTGCAGCGAAACGCGACCAGGTCGGGCGCGTCGCCGGAAGGACGATCTCTGCCCGCCCGCTTGCCGGCGAGGGCCCGCAGCCAATGCAACGTTCGATCGCGGGCGGACATCGGGTCGGCGCGTCGGCGGGAAGGCGAGCGATCCGCCGGGTCAGCCGCGCGGATGGTGGCGATGGTGCAGCTGCTTCAGCCGCTCGCGCGCCACGTGGGTGTAGATCGTCGTCGTCGTGATGTCCGAATGCCCGAGCAGCAGTTGCACGACGCGGAGGTCGGCGCCGTGGTTCAGAAGGTGCGTCGCGAACGCGTGGCGCAGCGTATGCGGCGATAGCGCGGTGCGCGCGATGCCTGCGTTGACGGCGTGCCGCTTGATCAATTGCCAGAACGCCTGGCGCGTCATCGGGCCGCGGCGCGCGGTGACGAATACCGCCTCGGCCTTCGCGTCGCCGCCGAGCTCGGTGCGCGCGGTCGTGCAGTAGCGCTTCAGCCAGTCGATCGCCTCCTCGCCCAGCGGGACCAGGCGCTCCTTGTTGCCTTTGCCGAGCACGCGCACGACGCCCATGTCGAGGCTTACCTGCGACAGCTTGAGCCCGACCAGCTCGGATACGCGCAGGCCGGTGGCGTACAGCGTCTCGAGCATCGCGCGGTCGCGCAAGCCGAGCGGCGTCTCGGTATCCGGCGCGCCGAGCAGTGCGGCGACCTGATCCTCCGACAGATGGCGCGGCAGGCTGCGCGGCAGCTTCGGCGATTTGACGCGCAAGGTCGGGTCGGCGCCGATGGTCGCCTGCGCCGCATGCAACCGATAAAAGCGGCGCAACGTCGACAGTCGCCGGTTGATCGACGCGATCTTCGCTTTTTTCTGAAATTGGGCGGCGAGAAAAGCCTCGACGTCGGTGCGCTCGGCCGCCAGCAGGCTCTTGTGCGCGTGGCGTTCGAGCCACGCCGACCAAGTCGCGAGATCGCGCCGGTAGCTCGCGAGGCTCGATGCGGCGAGCCCGTCCTGCAGCCAGACCTGGTCGCAGAACGCGTCGATCAGATCGGCTGCGGTCCGCATGAGGCTACTGGCCGAAACGATAACCTTCGTGCGTCAGAAGCCAGCGCTTGATCGCGATCGGGTCGCCGTCGGTCGTGCCCATGAAGCCGCCCATCGAGCCCTGGCTTCCGACGACGCGAT
>JBDTNP010000073.1:0-1636 GCA_039933695.1 Betaproteobacteria bacterium
TGGACCTGCAAGTCGCGCTGGCCGGCACCGCCGATCTGTACGTCGCGGCGGCCTACGGCATGGCGGCCATGGCTCTTTGGCAATGGTCGCTGACGCGCAAGCGCGCCGACTTGGCGCTTGCGCTCGCCATGGCGCTCATTTGTATCGCGGTCAAAATCGAAGGCGTGCTGTGGCTGCTGACCCTGGTGCCGGGAGCGATCGTGGCCATCAACCGTCGGCTCGGCCTCGCGCTCGCGGCGCTGGTCGCCGTGGCGGCCGCAGCGTATCTCGCTTTTGGCCCCGACCAACTCACACTCTTTGATTACGCGCTTCGAACGCGCTTCGAGGATGTCTCGCTCCCACTCGCTCAGCATCTGTTCGTGATGGACAACTGGCATCCGCTCTGGTACGCCGCGATTGCGATAATCGCCTGGCGATGGCGCCTCCTGTTTCGGGAAGACTTCGCGCCGATGACGGTAACCATGCTCGGTGGATGCGCTTTCGTCTTCGTCGTGTTTTTTTATAGCAGCGCCTCCGGCGGGGTGGACGATGAAAGCTTGGTGAATCGACTGCTGCTGCATCTGGTTCCGGCTTTGGCGTTCTATCTGTCTTTGTTGGTGTTGAAGCCGGCGGTGACTACCGAGGAGCGAGGGGTTTCCGGCAGGTCGACCGAGGACGCTACCACGGTCTCGCCGATAGCGCCGCCAGCACATGCGGTCCGCTCAACTTGACCCGGAAGATCGGTCGATGGCGCTGCGTATCGACGACAAACGGTACTCGATCCAGGACCAGACGAAGACCGCCGCGCCATAGACATAGTAGAGTTGATGGAAAAGCAGAGCGTTCATGGCGAACCAAAGCCCTCGCCGGCGATAAAACAGCTTGAGCAGGGTTGCGTTCGCCGCAGCCGCTGCGACGAGAAGCGCTGCAGGAAGCCAGCTCGGGCCGAGTCCAGTGCTGGCCAGCAGGATGCTCGCGAATACACCGATCGCCAACGATGCCCGCCACCGTTCGGCGCGCCCGATGTTGAGCGTGTCCAGCAAGCCGGTGCGCGAATGGATCAGGCGGGACCACGGCAGCGCGCGACGGAAGATCTCGGTGTGCAGAAGATTCGCGAGACGCCACACTTTCAGATGCGTTCCTTGCAGCGCCGGATCGAGAACGATACGCAGGCCCCGCTGCCGCAGCCGAAATCCCAGTTCGATGTCCTCGATCGACGGGTAAGGATAGCGGGCAACGTCGAATCCGCCCGCATCGAGAAACACGTCCCGGCGAATTGCGCCGCAACCGGCCCAGAAGGTTTCGGCCTCGCCGCCGTCTTTGCGGTGATAGTGATGGTGAACGAGATTCTTGTATTGCGACAGGAAATTGAGAGCCGCGGGGCGGTCGTCGTAGGTGCCGAATACGGCGGCGGCGTCGGGCCGCCGAAAAGCCTGACGAAGCACCCGGCCCGCGTTGGCGCGGACAACGACGTCGGCGTCGATGAACCAGAGCACTTCGCCGACCGCCGCCGGTGCGGCGACGTTACGGGCGCCGCCCGGTCCCAGTCGGCCGCCCGAATGCAGGACCCGCACGTCCAACGCTGTCGCCAACTCGACCGTCGCGTCCGTCGAGCTATCATCGACCACGATGATCTCCGTCACTTCCGCATCACGCT
>JBDTNP010000074.1:0-5125 GCA_039933695.1 Betaproteobacteria bacterium
CGGGAACGACGTGATCGGTCGTCACCAGGAAGAATGAGGCCATCGCCATCGTCTCCCACGCAACCATGAACAGATAGGCGTCATCGGCCACCAGCACCAGTGCCATCGCCGCGAGGAACACGTGATACTGCAGGCAGAGCAGGCGAGGCGAAGTGTTTTCGCTGGCATGGAAGTAGCCGGCCGAGAACACCGAGATGCCTGCCGCGGCAGCGCCGAGCAGCACCAGGAAGAATGCGGACAGCGGGTCGAGCCGCAGGTGAAACGGCAGATCGGGCAGGCCCAGCGGGAGCACCATCGTCTGCGCGACATCGCCGATCCCGGTGAGCGCGATGACCGAGATCGCGAGGCCGACCAGCGCGCCCGCGATAAACAGCGAGCGACCGGCGAAGCCGACGCCGATCGGCACCAGGGCCAGCAGGCCGATCGCCAGCCAGGCGGCGATAGCGTCGACGATCAGCGGCAGCGCGCTGGTCATCGCCGGAACGCCTCGATCCTCGGCGTCCGGCGCAGGGCTGCTTCGGCCATCGTGTCTACTTGACGCGCATGCCGGGCTCGGCGCCCGAGTCCGGCGCGAGCAGAAAGATTCCCGGCCCGTCTCCCGATGCCGCGAGCACCATGCCCTCCGAAATGCCGAACTTCATCTTGCGCGGGGCGAGATTGGCGACCATCGGTGTCAAACGGCCGACCAGGTCCTCCGGCTTGTACGCGCTCTTGATGCCGGCGAACACCGTCCGATGGCGCGCTTCGCCGACGTCGAGCGTCAATTTCAGCAGCTTGTCCGCGCCGTCGACCTGCTCGGCGTTGACGATGCGCGCGACACGAAGATCGACCCTGGAAAACTCGTCGATGCTGATCGGCGGCGCGACCGGGGCAGATGCGGGTGTGGGATCGGCGGCTGGGGGAGGCGGTGCGCCGGCCGCCGCCTTCGGGCCTTCGAGCAGCGCGTCGACCTGCTTCGGATCGATGCGGTTCAGCAGATGCTTATAGTCGCCGATCGCATGGCCTGCCGGCAGCGCTTGGCCTAAGTCGCTCCATGCCTGCGACGGAATCTGCAGGAACAGCTCGGCGCTCGCGGCAACGCCAGGCAACACCGGCTTGAGCAAGGTCGTCAGGATCCGGAAATCGTCGATGCATTCCGAGCAAATCTCGAGCACCCGTGCGGCGCTATCGGACTGCTTTGCCGCTTCCCAGGGCTTGTTGCGGTCGAAGTATTCGTTGGTCTGGTCGGCGAGCTCCATCACTTCTCGCAGGGCCTTGCCGAATTCGCGGTTCGCATACAGCTCTGCGATCCTGTCCGACAGTGCCTGCAACGCCACGCCGTGGCGTGCATCGAATCCGGACGTCGGCGCCAGCTTGTTGCCGGTCTGGGCGATGAAGCGCGCGGCGCGGCTCGCGATGTTGACGTATTTACCGATCAGGTCGCTGTTGACGCGCGCGATAAAGTCATCGGGGTTGAAATCCAGATCTTCGACCCGGTTGTTCAGCTTGGCGGCGATGTAGTAGCGAAGCCATTCAGGATTCAATCCCAGGTCGAGATAAAGCTCCGGGCTGATGCCGGTGCCCCGCGACTTGGACATCTTCTCGCCGGTGAAGGTGATGAAGCCGTGCACGAAGATGTTGTCCGGAACCTTGTACGGCGGTCCGGCAAACTCGAGCATCGCCGGCCAGAACAGCGTGTGGAAATAGACGATGTCCTTGCCGATGAAATGATACTGCTCGACGCCTTCGCCGCGCAGAAAATCGGCCAGCGTGATGCCCTTGGCCGCGAGCTCGGCCTTCAGGCTCGCCAGGTAGCCGACCGGCGCGTCGAGCCAGACGTAGAAATACTTGCCCGGCGCATCGGGGATCGGAATGCCGAAGTACGGCGCGTCGCGCGAAATGTCCCAGTCGGCGAGACCCTTGCCGTCGCCACCGGCTTTTGCTGCCAGCCACTCGAGAGCCTTGTTCGCCACCTCGAGCTGCAGCCTGCCCGACGACTGCGTCCATTGCCGCAGGAACGAAACGCATTGCGGATCGGACAACCGGAAAAAAAAGTGCTCCGAGGACTTCAGCACCGGAGTCGCACCGGTCAACGTCGAATACGGATTTTTCAGATCGGTCGGCGCATAGACTGAGCCGCAGACTTCGCACGAGTCGCCGTATTGATCCTTGGCCCCGCATACCGGGCATTCCCCCTTGATGTAGCGATCCGGGAGGAACATCGACTTGACCGGGTCGAAGAATTGCTCGACGGCCTTCGAGTAGATCAGCCCGCGCGTCTTTAGCCGCTGGTAGATGTCCTGCAACAGCTCGACGTTCTCCGGCGAGTCGGTGCTGTGCCAGTGATCGAAGCTAAGGTGAAAGCCCTTGCCGGCGAACTCGCCGATGCCGAGAATCTTCGGCCGTGTCGCCGCGATGCGGGCGACCATCTGCTGCGGCGTGACACCTTCGGCTTCGGCGGCGAGCATGATCGGTGCACCGTGCGCATCGTCGGCGCCGACGAAATGCACGTCGTGACCCTGCATGCGCTGAAATCGCACCCAGATGTCGGCCTGGATGTATTCCATGATGTGCCCGATGTGAAACGGGCCATTGGCGTATGGCAGCGCGGTCGTGACGAACAGCGTGCGGCGCGGCATGCGGCGAAGACCTTGATGCGGCAGGGGATTGGCGCATTCTAGCAAATGGGCCGAAGCGCCAAGTACCGAGCGCGGTTGTTTTTAGCTAAACTCGACGTTTAAGCGTTCGACGCGACCACACCCCATGGCCATTTCCGAGGCAGACGTACACGCCAGTCTGCGTGCGCTGATCGATCCCAACACGGGCCGGGATTTCGTCTCCGACAAGGCGATCCGCAAGGTGCAGGTCGACGGCAGCGGCGTGGCTGTCGACGTCGTGCTCGGCTACCCGGCGAAGAGCCAGCACGAGACGTTGCGCCGGCTGATCCAGCGCCATCTCTCAGCGCTGCCCGGCGTCGGCAAGGTCGTCGTGACGCTCAGCCATCGCATCGCCTCGCACGCCGTGCAACGCGGGGTCAAGCTCGTTCCCGGCGTCAAGAACATTATCGCCGTCGCCAGCGGCAAGGGCGGCGTCGGCAAGTCGACGACGGCGGTCAACCTCGCGCTGGCGCTATCTGCCGAAGGCGCAACGGTCGGCGTGCTCGACGCCGACATCTACGGCCCGTCGCAGCCGATGATGCTGGGCATTGCCGGCAGGCCGGAATCGAAGGACGGCAAGACACTGGAGCCGCTCGAGGCGCACGGCGTCCAGGCGATGTCGATCGGCTTTCTGATCGACACCGATACGCCGATGGTGTGGCGCGGGCCGATGGTGACGCAGGCGCTCGAGCAGCTGCTGAAAGATACGAACTGGCGCGACCTCGACTACCTGATCGTCGACCTGCCGCCGGGTACCGGCGACATCCAGCTGACCTTGTCGCAGAAGGTGCCGGTCACCGGCGCGGTGATCGTCACGACGCCGCAGGACATCGCGCTGATCGACGCGCGCAAGGGACTCAAGATGTTCGACAAAGTCGGCGTGCCCATCGTCGGCATCGTCGAGAACATGTCCACCCACATCTGCTCGAACTGCGGCCATGCCGAGGCGATCTTCGGCGAGGGCGGGGCGAAGAAAATGTGCGACGACTACAATGTGCCTTTCCTCGGGCAGCTGCCGCTCGACATCCACATCCGCGAGCAGGCCGATTCGGGACGGCCGACCGTCGTCGCCGATCCCGAGGGCGCGATCGCGACGATCTACAAGGACATCGCGCGCAAGACAGCGGTGTTCGTCGCGCAGAAGGCCGAGGATTTCTCCGCCAAGTTTCCCAACATCGTCGTGCAGAACACGTGATTGCGGGCGCGAGGGCAGGACGGCGATGATCAAGTCCGACCGCTGGATCCGGCGCATGGCGGCCGAGCACAAGATGATCGAGCCGTTCGAGCCCGGGCAGGTGCGCGAGTTCGAAGGCCGCAAGATCGTGTCGTACGGCACGTCGAGCTACGGCTACGACATCCGCTGCTCGAACGAATTCAAGCTGTTCACCAACCTCAATTCGACGATCGTCGACCCGAAGAACTTCGACGACAAGTCGTTCGTCGATTTCAACGGGGCGTCCTGCATCATCCCGCCGAACTCGTTCGCGCTCGCCCGGACGGTCGAATATTTCCGCATTCCGCGAAACGTCCTCACGATTTGCCTGGGAAAGTCGACGTACGCCCGCTGCGGCATCATCGTCAACGTGACGCCGCTCGAGCCCGAATGGGAGGGCTACGTCACGCTGGAGTTCTCGAACACGACGCCGCTGCCGGCGAAGATCTACGCCAACGAAGGCGTCGCGCAGGTGATCTTTTTCGAGTCCGACGAGGTCTGCGAGACGTCGTACAAGGACCGCGGCGGCAAATACCAGGGTCAGAAGGGCGTGACGCTACCGAAGATCTAGCCTGACCGTGTTCTCGACCTCCAAACGCGCCTCGATCGCAGTCATCGCCCTTTGCCAGGTCGCGGCGATGGCGGTGTGGTTCTCCGCTTCCGCCGTCACGCCGGCGCTCGCCGCCGAGTTCCACCTTTCCAATTTCGCGCAGGCGGCGCTGACCAGCGGCGTCCAGGCCGGATTCGTCATCGGATGCCTGGCCAGCGCTTTTCTGGGTCTCCCCGACCGCTTCGACCCGCGCCGCCTGTTCGCCGCGTCGGCGGCGGTTGCCGCGCTCGCCAATGCCGGGCTGCTGCTGGTCGACCCGGCGTCGATCGCCGCGCCGCTGCTGCGCGTGATGACCGGCATCGGCATGGCCGGCGTCTATCCGGTCGGCATGAAGCTCGCGACGACCTGGGCGCGAGACGACATGGGCCTGATGGTCGGAATCCTGGTCGGCGCGCTGACGCTGGGCTCGGCCTCGCCCCACCTGTTCAACGCCTTCGGCGGCGTCGACTGGCGTCCGACGGTGGCGCTTTCGTCGGCCAGCGCGCTCGCCGCGGCAGCCGCGATCGGCCTGGCCGGGCTCGGCCCGAACCGCAAGCCCGCGCCGCGCTTCGAACCGGGCGCGATGTTGCTGGCGTGGCGCGACGTCCCGCTTCGTCTCGCCAACCTCGGCTACCTCGGGCACATGTGGGAGCTCTACGCGATGTGGGCGTGGATCGGCGTGTTCCT
>JBDTNP010000075.1:0-6459 GCA_039933695.1 Betaproteobacteria bacterium
GCTACGCCGTGGCCGTGGATCGTCGCCGCGGTCGCGCTGGGCGGAGGATTGCTGCTCTTTCGTGCGGCGGTTCCTGTGGTGGCTTCGGCCTGGGAACGTGCCGCAGCGCGGGGATGACGATGGCAGCCGCGTCCGCGCTCGAACTTCGCGGCGTCGAAAAACGCTTCGGCGCCACCGAGATCATCCGCGGCGTCTCGCTCGGGATCGCGCGCGGCGAGCGGCACGCGATCATCGGCCCCAACGGCGCGGGCAAATCGACGTTGTTCAACCTGATCAGCGGCCGCTACGCACCCACCCGCGGCTCGATCCGGCTGGACGGCGAGGAGATCGCCGGCGCGCGTCCGTTCGCGATCAACCGGCGCGGCCTCGCGCGTAGTTTCCAGGTCACCAATATTTTTCCGCGGCTGTCCGTTTTCGAGAATCTGCGCTGCAGCGTTCTCTGGTCGCTCGGTTACCGCTACTGCTTCTGGCGCAACGCCGATGCGCTGCGCGACGCCGGCGAATGCGCGCTCGCGACGCTTGAGCACATCGGGCTCACCGCGCGGTGCGACGAGCCCGCCGGCGTGCTGACCTACGCCGAGCAGCGCGCGCTGGAAATCGGCATCACCATTGCCGGCGGTGCGCAGGTGATCCTGCTCGACGAGCCAACCGCCGGCATGAGCCGGGGCGAAGCCGACCATGCGATGGCGCTGATCCGCAGGGTGTCGGAGGGGCGCACGCTGGTGATCGTCGAGCACGACATGAGCGTCGTCTTCGGCTTGGCCAACCGGATCTCGGTGCTGGTCTATGGCGAGATCATCGCCACCGATTTGCCTGAGCGCATACGCGACAACGCGGCCGTGCAGGCGGCGTATCTGGGGACACTGCCCGATGCTTGAAGTCGACGACCTCCATGCCTACTACGGCAAGAGCCACATCCTTCAGGGAGTGACATTCAAGGTCGGCGGCGGAGAGATCGTGAGCCTGCTGGGCCGCAACGGCGCCGGTCGCTCGACGGTCGTCAAGACGATCATCGGGCTCGTGCCTCCGGTCGGCTGCGTCCGTTTTCGCGGCGCGCGCATCGACGGCCTGCCACCGCACAAGATCGCGCGTCTGGGCTTGGGCTATGTCCCCGAGGATCGCGAGATCTTTCCGTCGCTGTCGGTGCGCGAAAATCTGCTGCTCGGCATGAAGTCGCCGCGCGCGACGGGCCGCTGGGCGCTCGACGATGTGCTGACGATGTTCCCGATGCTCCGCGCGCGCATCGACGCACCCGGCGGCGTGCTCTCGGGCGGCGAGCAGCAGATGCTGACGATCTGCCGCACGCTGATGGGCGATCCGGACCTGATCATGGTCGACGAGCCGACCGAGGGGCTCGCGCCCCGGCTGGTCGAGCAGGTCCGCCGGCTGCTCGATCAGATCGCCGCGCGGGGCGTGGCGATATTGCTGATCGAGCAGAAGCTGACGATCGCGCTGGCGATCTCGCATCGGCTGTACGTGATGGGGCAGGGGCGCATCGTGTTCGAAGGCGACGCGCGCCAGCTTCGCGCCAGTCACGCGGTGCGCAAGGAGTGGCTGGAAGTCTAGCAGCGTCAGGAAAGGGCGGCGAATCGCGCGAGGTGGTGATCGGCGTCGCCGAACTGCTGCACGATCGCGGTAAGGCGCCGGAACGTGTGGCTGACCTTGAGCTCGTCGCTCATGCCCATGCCCCCGTGCAGCTGGATCGATTCCTGGCTGACCTTGCGGCAGGCGTCGGCGATCCTCGCCTTGGCGGCGGACACGGTGCGCGACCGTGCTGCGGCATTATGCTCGGTGTCGACCGCGGAACAGGCGAGCAGGGCGATCGACTTCGCTTGCTCGTACTCGATCGCCAGGTCGACCATCCGGTGCTGCAGCGCCTGGAACGATCCGATCGCGACGCCGAATTGCTTGCGGGTCTTCAGGTACTCGAGCGTCGCCTCGTTGGCCGACTCGATCGCGCCGACCGCTTCGGCGCAGACCAGCGCCGTCGCGAAATCGACGACCTCCTCGATCAGCGGCAAGGCACGACCCGCCGCGCCGATCAGCGCCTGCGCCGGCACGCGAACCTGGTCGAACGCGACGTCGGCCGCGCGCGTCCCGTCGAGCATGCGCAGCGCGGTGATCGCGACACCGGGCGCATTGCGCTCGACGACGAACAGGCTCAGGCCTTCGACATCACTGTCACCTCCATCGGTCCGCGCCGACACGACCAGGAGATCCGCGCAAGCGCCGTGCAGGACCGCGCGCTTGATCCCCGAGATCACCCAGCCGTCGGCGCCCGCGCGCGCACGGGTGGCGACCTGCGCGAGCGTGTAGCGCGCCGCCGCCTCGGCGTGCGCGAAGGCGAGCTTGAGTCTCCCTTCCGCGACGGCGGGCAGGATGCGCTGCCGCTGTTCGTCGCGCAGTGCTTCGCGCAGTTCATCGCGCAATTCATCTTTCTGGCCGCGGGCGATGAACTGGGCGCCCAGCGCGACGGTCGCGAGCCACGGCTCGACGATCAGCGCGCCGCCGATCGCCTGCATCAGGCTCACCGTGTCCATCGCGCCGCCGCCGAAGCCGCCGTGCGCGGCGGGCAGCGGCAGGCCGAGGAGGCCGAGCTCCGCCATCGTCCGCCAGACGTCCTGGCTGTATCCATCGGGTGAAGCGACGATCCTGCGTCGCGTCTCGAACGCATAGTCGCGCTCGACAAAGCGCTCGATCGAGGCGGCGAGCAGCCGTTGTTCTTCGCTGGGATCGAAGTTCATGGCTGTTCAGAGTCCGAGCGCATGCCGGGCGATGATATTGCGCTGGATTTCGTTCGAGCCGGCGTAGATCGTCGTCTTGCGCATGTTGCAGTAGCGCGGCGCCAGCGCGGCCAGGAAGTCGTCGTTCGGCGCACCGACGCTGACCGGGTCGACCGGGCCCAGCACTTGCGCGAGCGGGCCGCCGGCTTCGAGCATCAACTCCGCCAGCGCCTGCTGGATCTCGGTGCCCTTGATCTTGAGCATCGAGACCTCGGCGCCCGGTACGCGCCCGCCGCGCAGCTGGTCGAGAAAACGGAGGTTGGTAATCGCCAGCGCCATCAATTCGATTTCGACGCGCGAAAGCTTGTCGCGAAAGCGCGGATCCTCGGTGAGCGGCGCGCCGCTCTTCGATTGCGCGGCGGCGAATGCTTTCAGGCGCTCGAGCTCGCGCTTCGACGTGCCGATGCGCGCGGTGTTCATGCGCTCGTGCCCGAGGAGGTACTTGGCGACGGTCCAGCCCTTGCCCTCGTCGTGGACGCAGTTCTCGATCGGAACTTCGACGTCGTCGAAGAACACTTCATTGACTTCGCGCCGGCCGTCCATCAGCGGCAACGGCCGCACGGTGATACCCCGCGTCTTCATGTCGATCAGCAGAAAGGAGATACCGTTTTGCTTGCGCTCGAGCGCAGCGTCGGTGCGAACCAGGCAAAAGATCCAGTCGGCCAGGTGCGCGATCGTCGTCCAGGTCTTCTGGCCGTTGACGACATAATGATCGTCGCGCCGCACGGCGGAGGTGCGCAGTGAAGCCAGGTCCGAGCCCGAGCCTGGCTCCGAATAGCCCTGGCACCAGATATCGTCGCCGCGGTAGATGCGCGGCAGAAAGCGCCGCTTCTGCGCATCACTGCCGAACTCGAGCAGAACCGGCGCGCACATCGCCAGCCCGAACGGAATCAGCGGCGGCGCGCCGGCATAACCGCATTCCTCCTCGAAGATATAGCGCTGCACGACGTTCCAACCGGTGCCGCCCCATTCGCGCGGCCAGGAAGGGGCGATCCAACCCTGGTCGGCCAGGATGCGGTGCCAGCCCAGCAAGTCATCGCGATCGAGCGGTGCGTAGCGCACGACCTTGTCACGCATTGCTCCCGGCAGATGATCGCGCAGCCATCCGCGCACGTGGTCGCGGAACACGCGTTGGTCGGGCGAGTAGTCGAGATCCATACCTTTGCGTCAGGGCCAGCCGCCGAGTGAAAGCTCGGCCCCGCGCATTATCGCCCAAACGCCATGGAGCGCCGGCGGCGCCGAGCGCGTCCCGCGCCGACGAAGCGTCGGCAGATGTAGGCGGCTGTCCTACGTAACCGTGCCTCGGCGCCCGCATCCAAAATCAGCCGCGCACGCTACAATTCACCGGCTCGAGCGATGGTATCAACAGGAGGAATCCGGGTGCACCAGCTCGCGATTTCCAGGCGGCCGTTTTCGTACGTGGCACAGGTCGGTGTGTTCACGGCGCTTTATTTCGTCGTCGCCAAGCTCTCGCTGCTGCTCGCGATCCCGCCCGGTTACGCCACCGCGGTGTGGCCGCCGTCGGGTCTCGCGGTGGCCGCGATCCTACTCGCAGGAAACCGCCTGTGGCCGGGTGTCTGGCTGGGCGCCGCGCTGGCCAACCTGGCGGTGCACGACTCGGGTATGGCCGCCTTGCTGATCGGCACCGGCAACGCGCTCGAGGCGTTGGTCGCGGCGGCGCTGATCCGGCGCTTCATCGGCGTTCCCCAGCGTTTCGAAAGCGGCGAGGACGTGTTCAAGTTTGTCGCGGTGGCCGCTGCCGCGGCGATGGTGGCGGCGACGCTCGGCGTCAGCGCAATCGCTCTCACCGGCCCGACGGGCTTGACCGAATTCGCCACCAACTGGGGGACCTGGTGGCAGGGCGACTTGACCGGCATTATCGTGTTCGCGCCGCTGATCCTGTTCTGGACGGCACGCCCCTCGCGCGCCCTGTCGACCTTGAAAAAAATCGAAGCGACCCTGTTCGCGCTGGTGCTGGCCGCCGCCGGCTATATCGTATTCGGCAGCGGCCTGACCGCGCTCGGTTTCTCGCCCGCGCTGCTGCTGCTCACCTTTCCGCTGATCATCTGGGCCGCGTTGCGCTTCGAGCAACTCGAAGTCGCGGCCGCCATCACCGCCTTGTGCGCGATAGCAGTCGTCTATACGATCGTCGGCCGCGGTCCGTTCGTTTCGTCATCGGTCAACGCCTCGCTGCTGCTCCTGCTCGCGTTCATCAGTATCGTTGCGATCACCGGGCTCGTGCTGAGCGCCGTCGTCGGTCAACGCCGGCGGGCGATGGAAGCGCTGCACCAGGCGCACGACGAGCTCGAGCTGCGCGTGAGCCTTCGGACGCAGGAGCTCGAGCAGGCAAATCAGTCGTTGCGGCAGGATATCGTCGCGCGCATCAAGCTGGAGGACGAGCTCCGGCGCAGCGAGGAAAAATTCCGTTTGCTGGTCGGCGGTATCCGGGACTACGCCGTGTTCATGCTCGATACGGAAGGAAGAATCGCCAGCTGGAACGCGGGGGCCGAAAACATCAAGGGCTACAAGGCCGAGGAAATCATCGGCGAGCATTTCTCGCGCTTCTATCCGCAGGAGGCAATCGACGCCAACTTCCCGCAGATGGAGCTGGAGGTCGCCGCGCGCGTCGGCCGCTTCGAAGACGAAGGCTGGCGCCTGCGCAAGGATGGAACGTCGTTCTGGGCCAACGTCATCATCACCGCACTGTTCGATTCCAGCGGCCGGTTGCGCGGGTATGCCAAGGTGACCCGCGACATGACCGAGCGCAGACGCGTCGTTGCGCTGGAGCAGAGCGAGCGCAAGATGAACGAATTTCTGGCGATGCTCGGCCACGAGCTGCGCAATCCGCTGGCGCCGATTCGCAATGCGCTCGACCTGATGAGCGTCCCGTCTAACGGCGATTCCACCCACGAATGGGCGCGCAGCGTCATCGACCGGCAGCTGACCCAATTGACGCGGCTGGTCGACGACCTGCTCGATATCGGCCGGATCAGCAGCGGGAAGATCGCGCTGCATCAGGAGCCGATCCACGTCAACGCCGCGGTTCAGCGCGCGATCGAGGCGAGCCGACCGCTGGCCGATGCGTCCAGGCACACGCTGGACGTCCGGTTTTCTGCGGAGACCCTATCGGTCGACGGCGACCTGACACGGCTGTCGCAAGCCGTCCTGAACTTGCTCACCAACGCGATCAAGTACACGCCGCCCGGCGGCAAAATCGAAGTCGACGTGCGACGCGAAGGCGCACTCGCGGTCGTCCGCGTCAAGGATTCGGGAATCGGCATGTCGCCCGAGCTGATGCCGAGGGTGTTCGACCTCTTCGTCCAGGGCGAGCGTTCGCTCGATCGAAGCGAAGGCGGCTTGGGCATCGGCCTGACGCTGGTCAAACGGCTGGTGTCGCTGCATGGCGGAACCGTGTCCGTGCACAGCGATGGACCGGGTCGCGGCAGCGAATTCGCCATCAGCCTTCCGGCGCTTGCACAGTCGGCGGCGCCCTCCGAGCCTCAGCCGGCCCTTCCTGCTGCACCGGCGCACCCGCCCAGCCGAGTCCTGATCGTCGACGACAATCGCGACTCCGCCGATACGCTGGCGGCGCTGCTCGAAGCCTGGGGACACGAGGTCCGCGCGCTCTACGACGGTCCGTCCGCGATCGCCGCCGCCGCCGAATATCGGCCGCAGA
>JBDTNP010000076.1:0-3831 GCA_039933695.1 Betaproteobacteria bacterium
GGTGTCGCCGTGCCGGGACGCTAGCGCAACGTTGGACCTGTCGCGCCGACGGGCCTCGAACCCGCCGGGGCACGCTCGGCGTTGCCGTGGGCAAACCGCAGCGGCTCAGGGTATGACAATACCTCCGGCGGCAATTCGCCGGCCTGTTGCTGCATCCGCTGCCACCACTGTGCATCCAGCAGGTCGGCGTTGACGCGCAGGAAATCGGCGCGCACGTCGGGGTCGGTGAGCAGGAAGGTCGCGAACTCCTCCGGAAAGACGTCATTCGGTCCGACCGGATACCATACCTCGTCCGACATCTCATCGTGCGCGGCTGGAGCTTGCGGGATCGCGCGAAAGCGGCACGACTTCATGTACTCGATCTCGTCGTAATCGTAGAAGACGATGCGGCCGAAGCGCGTGACCCCGAAATTCTTGAACAGCAGGTCGCCCGGGAAGATATTGACCGCGGCGAGCTGGCGGATCGCCTCGCCGTAGTCGGCGATCGCGTGCTTGCGCTGGCGCGGCGAGGCGGATTCGAGGAAGAGGTTAAGCGGGTTCATCCGCCGCTCGATGTACAGATGGCGCACGACGATCATGTCGCCGTCCTGCTCGATCAGCGACGGGGCGACGGCCTCGAGCTCCGCGATCAGCTCCGGCGTGAAGCGGGCGCGCGGAAACGCCACGTCCGAGTATTCGAGCGTGTCCGCCATCCTGCCGACGCGGTCATGATGCTTGACCAGCACGTATTTCTCCTTCACCCGGTCGCGCGTCGTGTCCTTCGACGGCGCGATCCTGTCCCGGATCACCTTGAACACGTACGGGTACGACGGCAAGGTGAACACCGTCATCACCAGGCCCTTTATGCCCGGGGCGACGATGAAGCTGTCGGTCGAGTGCTTGAGGTGATGCAGGAAATCGCGGAAGAAGAGCGTCTTGCCCTGTTTCTGCAGGCCCACCATCGTGTAAAGCTCCGCCTCGGTGCGCTCGGGAGCGACATTGCGCAGAAACGCGACGTAGGCCGACGGCACTTCCATGTCGACCAGGAAGTACGCGCGGTTGGCGGAGAACAGCAAAGCGAGCTGCTCGGGGTCCATCAGCAGCGCGTCGACGTACAGCCGGCCGTCCGCGTCGTGCCTGATCGGGACCACGAACGGATACGCGCTGTAGCCGTTGATCACCCGCCCGACGACGTAGGCGGTGCGATTGCGGAAGAACAGGCTCGACAGCACCTGGATCTGATGGTTGGCCTCGAGCCGGAACGGGCGCGGAAAGCGCTGCCGGAAAGCAGCCAGCAGGTTGGAAAGGTCGGCGCGAAAATCGGCAAAGCGCCGTTCGAGACGGAAGTCGAGCACGATGTCGATCAGCGCGTGCCGCAACCCGTGCTGCCGCGGATAGTACGAGCGATATGAAGGCGGATCGGCGTCGATGTGCTCGGTCGAGATCGCCGGGCGGACGAACAGACAGCGGTTGTGAAAGTAGCTGCGATCGAGGATCTTGCACGACACGGTGTTGAAGAACGTCTCGGCGCACTCCGGCTGCTTGTGATCGATCAGCAGCGCCACGTAATGGCGCTTGACGTCCTCCCAGCGCGCGTCGTCGCTGTCGGTGCACCCGAACTCGTGTCGCAGCCGGGCGACCGTTTCGGCGACGCGGCGATCGTAGAAATCGATGCGCTCGCGCGAGACATGGCTGATCGCCAGCCAGTTGCCGGCCTCGAAATGGCGTTTGGCCGCGGTTGCGCAGTCGCGGAACAGCGCGTAGTGCCGGTTGAAGCCGTCGAGCGTGGCCTGGGCGATCGCCTGCGGGCTCGCCGGCTCGCTCATGCGGGGAATTGCTTCGGGCGGCGCGAAAGCCATGGCCCGAGTCTATTGCACGACGTCCTTTTTCCGGCTGCTGTTTTCGGCTTCTATTTTCGCCTTCACCTCGGCGGTGTAGCTGTTGTATTCGTCGACGACGCGATTGGCGGCTGCGGTCGCGGCCTCGGCGATCGCCTTGTTGTGGTCGACATACGCCTTGACGCATTCACCGTAGGCTTTGAACTGCCGGTTGAAGGTCGTCATGTTCGGATCGGATGCGAGGCGCCCCGAAAACTCGGGCTTGACGCAGGTATTGGGCGCGACCAGGGGGGCGCCGGCGGCCGCCGGCGACGGTGTTTGCGCCGCGGCGCCAAGCGAGAGCGCTGCGATGGACGCGGCGAAAATCGGACGGAAAGGCATTCGGACCTCGTGACTGAAGGCAAAACGCGATTTTATGCCGGCGCACACCGGCCGGGAAGAAATCCGGCGACCCGCGCTGCGACAAGCGGCTAGTTCAGCAGCGCGGCGACGATGGCCACGCCCGCTGCGACCAGATCGCCGGCCAGCCCGGCGTCGATGGCTGCAGTTCCGCCACGGTTCAAGCCACCAATCCCCGGTGCGCGCATCGTCAGGGCATCAGCGAGGCGATCGACATCGATCGTCTTGCGCTGGATCTCCGCGGTAGAGAGCTCGCGCAGCGCTTTGTTGACCGCTTCGGGATCGAGGATCGACAGCGGGGAACGGCAGTACGGACAGGCGGTATCGTGCTGAAGGTCGACCGGCGCGCCGCAATTCGAGCACTGCACGGTGCGAACCCGCGCCTTGAGCGTTGCGAGCTCGCTTCCAGACAGCGGCCGCACGAAGTTCTTTTCCAGCAGGAACTGCACGAACGGTGTCAGGCGGCCGTGACCCCATTCGCAGCGATAATAGGTGAAATGGGTCGTGCGTTGCAGGTCGTGGGTCAGCGAAAGGCGCGAATTGCAGCGCGGGCAATCGAGCAGCTCGGGCAGTGGATTGCGCGTCGGCGCGCGATGCGCGTCGAATGCCTTGAACACCTCGATGATGCCGCCCGGCGTGAGTTGGGTGCTCTCATGCTCGTCGAACCAGACGAGCTGGCAGGCGAAGCAGAAATCGAGCGCAACCTGCCCGAGCAGCAGACGCTCGAACTGGAGCGTCTGCATCGAGGCCCCGCAACCGGGGCAGTTCACGCGGCGCGCGCCCGGGGCGGGACACCCCGATACAGCAGACGCGCGCTCGAGACCTCAGTGAGGACTACCGCTAGGTGCGTCCGCGATTGATCGTCGGGCAGTGGACCCACTCTACGTAGACCCCCCGCGCCTGTGCGACACGATCGATCGTCTGCATTCTCGCGTAGTCGCAAGTCACCGCCGGCGAAACATTCTCGGCCTTCTGCATCGGAAGCGACGAACAGCCGCTTGCGAGTGCGACGACCGTCAAGGCAAGGATGAGCTTCATGTCGTGACCCTCCTGCACTTTTGACTATAGGCAAAAGAGGCGGCGGGGGCAAGGCCCGCCCGCCGGCCGGCGCAGGCCAGCAACCTTGCCGGCGCAGCCCGGCGGCCCGGCCGGGGGTGAAATTACAGGTTGCGGGTGGCGAAGGTGTCGCACTGCCGCAGGTCGCCGGAGTCGAGCCCTGTCCGGAACCACTTGGCGCGCTGGGCCGACGAGCCGTGCGTGAAACCTTCGGGCACGACGTAGCCGCGCGTCTGCTTCTGGATGCGGTCATCGCCGACCGCCGCCGCCGCGGCCATCCCGGACTCGACATCCTTGGCGTCGATGATATTACGCTGCATCGACGAATGTCCCCAGACACCGGCGAGGCAGTCGGCCTGCAGCTCGAGCCGCACCGACATGTCGTTCCTGCTCCGGTCCGACGCGTTGGCCATCTTCTGCTGCGCCGCCTCCATCAGCCCGAGCTGGTTCTGCACGTGATGGCCGATTTCATGGGCGATCACATAGGCGCGCGCGAAATCGCCGGGCGCGCCGAAGCGTTGCGACAACTCCTGAAAGAAACTCAAATCGAGATAGACCT
>JBDTNP010000077.1:0-3386 GCA_039933695.1 Betaproteobacteria bacterium
CAGGTGTCGAAGAAGATGTTGTGGAGGAGGTGCTCCTTCAGCAACGGCTTTTTCAGCTCCTGCGCCAGGCCGCGGAAGCGTCCCCAGTGATACGGCACCGCGCCGCCGCCGTGCGGAATGACGAAGCGCAGCGTCGGAAAGTCCTTGAACAGCTCCGACGTGAGGCACTGCATGAAGGCGGTCGTGTCGGCGTTGAGGTAATGCGCTCCGGTGGTGTGGAAGCAAGGATTACAGCTCGTGCTGACGTGGATCATCGCCGGGATGTCGTACTCGACCATCTTCTGGTAGATCGGGTACCAGTGGCGATCTGACAGCGGCGGGGAGTTCCAGTGTCCTCCGGACGGGTCGGGATTGAGATTGATCGCCACATTTCCGTACTCCTCGACGCACTTCACGAGCTCGGGAAGGCACGTCGCCGGATCCACGCCGGGACTCTGCGGCAGCATCGCGGCCGGGATGAAGTGATCCGGGAACAGGCGGCTCACCCGGGAGCAGAGCTCGTTGCAGATCGCAGCCCAGGTGCTCGAGACCTGAAAATCGCCGATGTGATGCGCCATGAAGCTGGCGCGCGGACTGAATATCGTGAGGTCAAGCCCGCGCTCGCGCATCAGCCGCAGCTGGTTGCTCTCGATCGAGTCGCGCAGCTCGTCGTCGCTGATGGAGAGCTCGGATGCCTTCGGCATCTGCGCGGGACTCGTGATGCCGGCGATCTGTCGATTGCGCCACGCCTCGAGCGCCTTGGGCGCCGTCGTGTAATGGCCGTGGATGTCGATGATCATCGAGTCGCTCCCGTGCGAACGCCGTGCTTATTTGTTGCGGGCGGACCTGCGAGGCTGTGCCCGCAGGTTTTGGGCTCTGCGCCGTTCAGCCCTTGCCTGCCGTGCCGGCTGGCTTGTCCCAGGCCAGGTTGCCGGCTCCTTTGCCCGCTACCGAGTACAGCGCGCCCGGCGCATTGCGGGTGCGCTGGAATGCTTCGAGCGTTTCGCCGCGCATCGCGGCATAGATATGGAGATTCGACACGCCGGTAACGGCGCCAAGCTTCTCGAGCATGAAGAAGATGACGCCGTAGCGGATCAGGCCGCGCCAGTCGCGTCGACGAATCAGGTCTCGCTCTTCTTCGGTCAACCCGGCGGACTCGAAACTTGCTTCTGGATCGCGAAGGAACGTCTGTCGATGGCCGGGCTCGACCATCTTGTGCAGATAATCGTTGATGCGAAACGACTTGACGCTGCGCTCGAGCGTGAACGGGTACGTGCCTTCGAGCCGTTCGACGCCGGCAAGGTCGGTCGCCACGTGACGACGCTGGCGCTCGACGATGGCCGGGTTGGGCGCGTCGTCCACGCCCTCGTAGATCGCAGTCGCAATCCCGGCCATCGATGGCAGGTAATAGCTGCGGTACTTGCATTCGACGTTCGCCGAAAGCGCGCCCCGCATGGTGAGCCACATGACGACTTCGGCGCCCTCGAAGCCGCCGAGCTCCGCGTATTCAGCGGTGGTCATTTCAGCCAGCTGTTCCGGATCGTGCTCGAACAGGTCGAGGAAGCGCTGGTCCCAGGCGGGGTTGTTGAAACCCGCGCGCTCGCCGTGCACCTGGTGCGATAACCCGCCCGTGGCGACGACTGCGACGCGCAGATCGTCCGGATAGCTTTCGATTGCGCGCCGGAGCGCCTGGCCGAGCCTGTAGAAGCGACGTGCGCTTGGGATCGGGAGCTGCAGAACGCCCATCTGCAGCGGGACGAGACTCACGGGCCACTCCGGTTCGTGCGGGCAGAGCACGGACAGCGGCGAGAAGCAGCCATGGTCCAGTGCCCGGTTCTGGAAAAAGGACATGTCGAACTCGTCGGCCATCAGCGAATGGCCGATGTGCGAAGCGAGCTGTGGGTGCCCCTTGATCGGTGGCAGATCGCGTGGGCCGCCGCCTTCGTCCGCGACAGGCCACTCGGGCCCCACCCCAAGCACGAAGGGCGAGTAGTGGTCGAAAAAGAACGACGTGACGTGGTCGTTGTAGATCCACACCAGGACGTCCGGACGCTTCTCGGCGAGCCAGGCCGATAGCGGGGCGAAGTTCTCGAAGATCGGCGCCCACACGGGGTCGTCGCGCTTGTTCCGGTCGTAGGCGAAGCCGATGGTCGGCGTGTGCGAGGCGGCGATGCCGCCGATGATGCGTGCCATGCCTGCACTCCTCCTGAAGTTGATGCAGATGCGGTGCGACATCTCCCTGCGCGTCATGTTGCCAGAAACAAGCAGCGCTGGCAGTGTGCTGCAGAAAGGCCCGGGCCGGCGTTGCTATCGGGTTTATCTGCCGAACCGGTTGCTTATCGCACGGAAACAAGACATTTCTTGTTCATGGCGACGTCCGGTCTCTCCGGGATAGCGGGAGATTGCGGGAACGTGGCGTTCCGCCATCGCTGAGAACTTCGATCCTTACGCGCGCGACGCCCGTGCGGAATCCGAGCGCGGCGGCGGCGCTTGAAGACAGATCGACGATTCTTCCGCGGACGTGCGGACCTCTATCGTTGATACGTACCCGCACCGACTTGCCGTTTTCGAGGCTGGTAACCCTGATCTGCGTTCCCAGCGGCAACGTCCGGTGCGCGGCGGTCAGGCGGCGGCTGTCGTAGCGTTCGCCGCTGGCCGTGCTGTTGCCGTTGAACTGCTTGCCATAGACGGACGCCAGGCCCTCCTGCTGCGGTGGCGGCGAGGCGCCATCCGCGACGGTGGCGATCATGCAAATGCAGAGGGCTGGCAATGCCACCCGTAGAACTGCGCGCAGGGAGATATTCCAGGCGAACATGGCCGACGTTCTCACCATCGGCGCTGCACCGCAAGACCGGATTTACATCGGTCAGATGCGGGGCCTAGCGTCCGACTGAAGATGCCGGCTTGCGCGCGGCAGCGCCGCTGGCGGATACGACGTTGGCGTCGCCAAAGCTCATGTCGAAGCAGCCGCCGTCGGCAGGTCCGACCCGCCGCGTAACCGCAGTGGGGTCCTTCGGCCGCGCCTGCCGCTCCGCGACCAAAGCCGCTCCGCAACGCGAATCCGCATCGTCCGGATTCACAGCCAGCGCCTTGCCGAATGCGACGGCCGCCTCGGGCAGGCGATCGACGGTCAGGTTTATCTGTCCGAGATTGCGCCATGGCAGCGCATCTTGCGGCGCCAGCTGTACCGCCTTGGTCGCGGCGTCGAGCGCGTCATTGAATTGCTGCAGGTTGGCGTATCCGACACTGAGCTCGCGCCACGCGGCCGCGCTGTTCGGCTCCTTGCGCGTCCACTCGTTCGCATAGAGCACGAGCACGTTCCAGTTGCCGGCGATCTTGAGCTCTCGAACCGTCGCTGCGAGCGCGTCCGCACCGCCTTCATTGGTGCCGCCATGGTTCGAAGCCGC
>JBDTNP010000078.1:0-5417 GCA_039933695.1 Betaproteobacteria bacterium
AACGTCGAATCGTCGACGGCGACCAGCTTCTACGTCGACCTGGGCGCGCGCAACGGGCTGAAGCGTCGCGGCCCGGAGCCCCTGGGGGGGCGCGTGCTTTTCCTCGATACGCGGGGGCTGCATGCGATGCTGATGCAGAACGTCGTGATGCTCGAGCAGAAGGTGCGCAGCGACCCGCTGTCCGAACGGACGCTGCGTCGTACCGAGCAACTCAACCTGATGACGAAGCTCGCCGCGCAGGTGGACCCGGAGTTCCGCCCGGTGCCGAGGCGCGGCGAGCGCATCAACGCGTCGGGGGCGGTCGATGCGATCGTGGGTTTCACCAAGATCGCCGGCTATCTTCACGACGAGGAGGTGCACCCGCTGGTCGAGAAGCGGCACCGCACCGGAAGTTTCGACGATTCGATCGAGCTCGCGACCTTCGGCCACATGCGCAACGAAAACGCGCGGGTGCAGGAAGTTGCGCGGCGATTGCTGGCGACCTACGCGGCGCCCGGCGGCGCCTGGGACATTCGCGACGTTTCGCACACCGGTTACCGGCTGGTCGCGCCGATGAGCGTGATCAACTCGGTCACCCTGGGAACGCTGGTCGCGATTCGCGCGCACGGCCAGTCGCTGTGGACGCTGGGCATCGTGCGGCGGATGAAGCGGCTGACCAGTGAGCGCGCCGAGATCGGACTGCAGGTGATCGCCAACAATCTGGTCGGCGTCGAGTTGTTCGAGCAGAAGCGGGGCGACGCAGACTATTCGGTCGACGGGTTCGTGCCGACGGTCAGCGGCCGCCGGTTCCCCGGACTGTTCCTGTCGCTGCGCCGGCGCGACAGCGAGACGACGATCCAGACCTTGATCATGCCGGCCGGAGAATATCAGCCGGGCAAGCGCATGCAGATGAGAGTCGCCCGGGTTTCGCAGCAGATCGCGTTTGGTCGCCTGCTCGAGCAGCAGCCGGAATGGATCTGGGCGACGATCGAATCGCAGGACAACACGGCACGCGCCGCCGCCGCGACGGCTGCCTGAGGCTGCAGGCCGGATGACGGTCGATCGCTATCGCGAGCTCTGCGCGCGGCATCGCTGGAATGTACCGCATGACTTCAACATCGCGGCGGCGGTATGCGGCCGCCACGCGAGCGACGGCGCGCGTATTGCGATCTACTGGGAAGACGAGTCCGGCGCGACGACGACGCTGAGTTTCGGCGAGCTGCAGCGGCAGGCCAATCGCTGCGCCAACGCGCTGGACGCTCTCGGCGTCGGCCGCGGCGACAAGCTCGCGATCATGCTGCCGCAGCGGCCCGAAACCGCGATCGCGCACATCGCCTGTTACCAGCTCGGCGCCGTCGCGGTTCCGCTATCGTTCCTTTTCGGCCCCGAGGCGCTCGAATACCGGCTGCAGAATTCGGAAGCGGCGGTTGCCATCATCGATCCGGCGTCGATGCCGAACCTCGCGCCGATCCGCGACCGCCTGCCCGGGCTGCGCCACGCGATCGGCGTCGCCGGTGCGCGCGAGTCGTGGCTGCTCGACTGGGATCGCCTGCTGCAAAAGGCCTCGGACGAGTTCTCACCGGTGTCCACGCGCGCCACCGATCCGGCGATCCTCGTCTACACCAGCGGAACGACCGGGCCGCCGAAGGGCGCGCTGATGCCGCAGCAATGCCTGCTCGGCAACCTGCCCGGCTTCGTGTACTCGCACGACGAGTTCCCGCAGACGGGGGACGTCTTCTGGTCGCCGGCGGATTGGGCGTGGACCGGCGGCCTGATGGACGCGCTGCTGCCGACGCTGTATTTCGGCTGCGCGGTCGTAGGCTACCGCGGGCGCTTCGATCCCGAGCGCGCGCTCGCGCTGATCGAAAAATACCGGGTGCGCAATACGTTCCTGTTTCCGACTGCGCTCAAGATGATGATGAAAGCGGTGCCACGGCCGCGAGAGCGCTACGACGTCAATGTGCGCAGCATGATGAGCGCGGGCGAGGCGGTCGGAACGACGGTATTCGGGTGGGCGCAGGAAGCCCTCGGCGTAACGATCAACGAAATGTTCGGCCAGACCGAGATGAATTACATCGTCGGCAATTCGCACACGCTGTGGCCGGCCAAACCGGGGTCGATGGGCCGCCCGTATCCCGGCCACCGCATCGCCGTGCTCGACGAGGCAGGCAGGCCTTCGGCCGCCGGCGAGATGGGCGAGGTGGCGGTCAACCGCGTCGCGCCGGACGGCGCCCCCGACCCGGTTTTCTTTCTCGAGTACTTCAAGAATCCCGAAGGGACGGCGAAAAAATTCAGCGGCGACTGGTGCCGCACGGGCGATCTGGCCACGCAGGACGACGACGGCTACCTCTGGTACCAGGGTCGAGCCGACGACATGTTCAAGGCGGCGGGTTATCGGATCGGCCCGTCCGAGATCGAGAACTGCCTGGTGCGGCACCCTGCGGTAGCCAACGCCGCGATCGTGCCCAGTCCCGACGAGACGCGGGGCAACGTCATCAAGGCGTATATCGTGCTGGCGCCCGGACACGATCCATCGCCCGCGCTTGAGGATGCGATCCAGCGCCATGTGCGCGAGCATCTGGCGCCGTACGAATATCCGAAGGAGATCGAATTCATCGCCGCCCTGCCGATGACGACGACCGGCAAGGTGCAGCGCGGCGTGCTGCGCCAGCGTGAGCTCGAGCGCAAGAAGGACGCGATCGCGCGCTGAACGCGGCCGCGCGACAACCGGCCCGGTCGAGTCAGCCGGCGCGCCTGCGCGCGAAGTCTTCGAGCAGACGACGGTGCATCAGCACCCAGACGACGGCGGGCACCACCGTCGGCAGGATCAGCGTGCCGAACTGGTAGCCGAACGCGATCGCTTCGCGCTGCCAGGCGCTGAACCCGGTCTGCGACGCGACGCCGGGGCCGAATCCCACGGCGATGTCCTCGACCAATTCGGCGACCACGCCCCAGGTCTGGAAAGGCAGCAGGACCGCGTAGCCGATCAGCAGATTACGGGCGCGATGCGGCGCCCTCGCCGCGAGGATCAATGCCGCCAGCAGCGGCAGTCCGAAGGTGAAGTGCCGAACGTCGATGTCGTCCGACACTACGCCGCCGGCCGCCGCGGCGACGGTCGCCTTGGCAGCATGCAGCGTAGTGACGAAGGTGATCACGTCGCCGTGCTGCTCTATCCCCTGGACGAGATCGGGAAGCGCAACGCGGCTTACGAGCTCGGCCAGCAGCGCGATCGGCCAGGCGAGCAAGGCCGAGGCCAACCACCAGACGAACAACGTGCAGGCGAGCCACGCGAAGACCAGAACGACGAATCGCGCAAACGAGCCGGATGGCATCGAATCAGGCGGCGACTGCCGGCAGGTCGGCTTCCGGCCGCGGCAACGTGCGCACCCAGAGCAGCCAGACGACCAGCACGTCGAGCATGATCAGCGCCTGCCAGACATACAGATGCGCCCACTCGAACACGTTGAAGTTCCACTGCCCCAGGTAGAACAGGCTGATCACCCGGACGATGTTGAGCCCCTGCACGGCGATGATGCCGATGGTCAGCCCTGCGAGCTTGCGCTTCCACGACGCCGGAAACGCGAGGATAGCCGCCACCAGGACGATCGTCGCCTCGACGCCGTTGCAGCCGGCCTCGATCGAGACCGCGAAACCGGTGCTCGCGCTCTGCAGCACCTTGCCGTGCGCCAGCACCTGGGGATCGAACAGCTTGACGATGCCCGCGCTGATCGCGGCCAGCATATTCGTCCACGGCACGACGAACCATTGCTGCGCCCACGGCGTCAATTCCAAGCCGAACAGTGCCGCTTGCAGCACGAGAAACCAGAGAAAGAAGCGGACCATCGCTTACGATTGTACGTGGTCCTGCGAGCCAGCGACGCTAGCTCAGCTTCGCCCGCGCGAGGGCCGGATTCTGTGCGAAATAATGCTTGATGCCGCCGACGATCGATGCAGCAAACTGCTGCTGATGCCGGTCGCTGCGCAGTTTGAGCTCCTCGTCGGGATTCGAGATGAAGGCGGTTTCGACCAGGATCGATGGAATGTCCGGCGCCTTGAGCACGGCGAATCCCGCCTGCTCGACGCTGCCCTTGTGCAACGGATTGATCGCTCCAATCCCGTCCAATACCGAGCGTCCGACGCGAAGGCTGTCGTTGATCTGCGCGGTCTGCGACAGGTCGAGCAACGTCTTGGCCAGGATCGGATCGCGGTTGTCGAGGTTGACGCCGCCGATCAGGTCTGCCTCGTTCTCGCGCTGCGCAAGCCAGCGCGCCGCCGAGCTCGTCGCACCGTGCTCGGACAGAGCGAATACCGACGAGCCACGCGCAGTCGGTGTAGTGAAGGCATCGGCATGGATCGACACGAACAGATCGGCTCGCACGCGGCGCGCCTTTTCGACGCGCACGTTGAGCGGCACGAAATAATCGTCGTCCCGGGTCAGCATCGTGCGCATGCCCGCCTCGCGGTCGATCAGCGCGCGGATCTTGCGCGCGATGGCGAGCGTCACGTTTTTTTCGCGCGTGCCGCGGCGACCTATCGCTCCCGGATCTTCGCCGCCGTGCCCGGGATCGAGCGCCACGATGATAGGCCGTCGCGTCGCCGGCAAAGCTTTCGGCCGGTCGCGCGGTGCGGTCTTGTCGGAATCGCGCAGCCTCGGCTTGTCGGCTTCCGCACCAGGCGCGCTCGGCCGGCCGGTTTTGGTGTCGCCCTCGAGCAGAGCCATCAGCGGATCGGGCGGCGTCAGCGGATACAGGTCGAGCACCAGGCGATGGCCGTACTCGCCGACCGGCGTCAGCGCGAAAAGCTGCGGCTGAACCTCGTCCTTCAGGTCGAGCACGATGCGGACGATGCCTGGCCTGAATCGCGACAGGCGTATCGACTGGATATGCGGATCGTTCGGTCGCAGGCGCTGCACGAGTTGCGCAAGCTCGCCATCGGGTTCGACACCCTCGAGATCGAGGACCAGGCGCTGCGGATCCTTGAGCAGCATCATCTGGTGCGCGATCGGCGAGGGCGACTCGAGAATCAGCCGCGTGTATTCCTGCGCCGGCCATATGCGCGCCGACGCCACCGTCGCCGCAGACGACAGTCCGGGCAGCAGCAACTGGCTGGCCGGCAGCAGCAACCATTGGCAAACGCGCCGCCGCTGCAGCGAAATCCGCGTCAGGGCACCGTCGAGGCGAACGCGGCCAGACATGCGTTACCCGCGGGCGTGCCTGCTTCGAGCAACAGTTCGCGACCCGCGCCCCGATAATGCAGCGACAGCGCGACATCGGCGGGTGGCAACATGCCGCGAACTCTTTCCGGCCATTCGATCACGCACAGCGTGTCGAGGCGGAAGTACTCGGCGAAGCCGGAATCTTCCCATTCAGCTGGCTCGTTGAAACGATAAAAATCAAAGTGATACAAGTATAAGCTCGAAATAGGATAATGTTCAACTA
>JBDTNP010000079.1:0-12578 GCA_039933695.1 Betaproteobacteria bacterium
GGACACCTGCTCGGCGCCGCCGGCGGGGTCGAAGCGGTCTTCACGGTGCTTGCCTTGCGCGATCAGGTCGCCCCGCCGACCGCCAACCTGTTCAACCGCGACCCGCGTTGCGATCTCGACTTCGTGCCGAACGAGGCTCGCAAGATGAAAATCCGCGCCGCGCTGTCGAATTCGTTCGGCTTCGGCGGCACGAACGCGACGCTCGCCTTCCGGCTGCTGTGAGCGGCCCGCGCGCGCATTGGCGTCGCGGCGCCGTGGACCGATCGCTGCCATGGCGCTGATCGTCCAGAAGTACGGCGGCACCTCGGTCGGGAGCATCGAGCGGATCCGCAACGTCGCCCGGCGGGTCGCGCATTTCCACCGCGCCGGGCACCAGCTCGTGGTGGTGCCATCAGCGATGAGCGGCGAGACCAACCGCCTGCTCGCGCTGGCGCGCGAGCTCGCGCCGAATCCCGACCCTCGCGAGCTCGACGTCGTCGCGGCAACCGGCGAGCAGGTGGCGATCGGGTTGCTGGCCATCGCCTTGCAGCAACTCGGGCTGCACGCGAAGAGCTACACCGGTGCGCAGGTGCAGGTGCTGACCGACAGCGCGTTCACCAAGGCTCGCATCCTGAAAATCGACGAAGAGCGGATACGCCGCGACCTTGCCAACGGCACGGTGGTGATCGTCGCCGGCTTCCAGGGTGTCGATGCCGATGGCAATATCACGACGCTCGGCCGCGGCGGGTCCGATACGTCGGGGGTCGCGCTGGCGGCCGCGCTCGGCGCCGACGAATGCCAGATCTACACCGACGTCGACGGCGTGTACACGACCGATCCGCGCATCGTGCCGGAGGCTCGGCGGCTCGACCGGGTGACGTTCGAGGAAATGCTGGAGATGGCCAGCCTCGGCTCGAAGGTTCTGCAGCTGCGGTCGGTCGAATTCGCCGGCAAATACAAGGTCAAGCTGCGCGTGCTGTCGTCGTTCGAGGAGCCAGACAGCGACTCTCGCGGCACGCTGATCACCTTTGAGGAAGACGACACCATGGAACAGGCGATCATTTCCGGCATTGCGTTCAACCGCGATGAAGCCAAGATATCGTTGATGGGCGTCGAGGACCGTCCCGGTATCGCATACGCGATCCTGGGACCGATCGCGGCGGCCAATGTCGACGTCGACATGATCGTGCAGAATATCGGCGCCTCGGGGCACACCGACTTTTCGTTCACCGTCAATCGCGGCGAGTATCAGAAGGCGCTCGACGTGCTGATGAAAGAGAAGGGCACCGCATTCACGGCAAGAGAGATCATCGGCGACAACCGGATCTGCAAGGTTTCGCTCGTCGGCATCGGCATGCGCTCGCACGTCGGGATCGCGGCGAAAATGTTCAAGGCGCTGGCCGACGAGCAGATCAATATCCAGATGATCTCGACTTCGGAAATCAAGACATCGGTGGTCATCGACGAGAAATATCTGGAGCTCGCGGTGCGCGTGCTGCATCGTGCGTTCGAGCTCGATCAGGAGCCAACCGCGGCCGCGCGGCGATAACCCACGGATTCTGCAGCCGAATTGTTTGACCCTGCGCGACGCACGCGCGTAGAATTCAAGGTTACCCGGAGAGATGGCCGAGTGGTCGAAGGCACTCCCCTGCTAAGGGAGCATACGGGCCAAAACCTGTATCGAGGGTTCGAATCCCTCTCTCTCCGCCACGATTTGTCGTTTTGTCAGAGAGCGGAGCTCAAAGCAAACAAAGTGCATCGTGGGCGCGGCGCTGCTGTTGCTGCTCACAGGGGCGGTTGCAGCTCGTTCGAGTTTCGATCCTAAGGCTGAAGAAAAGGGAGGCTTCGCACCCGTTACGGATGCGAAGTACCAGAGCGAATGCGGCGCCTGTCACTTTGCGTATTTGCCGGGCATGCTACCCGCACGATCCTGGGACGCTCTGCTCACGAAATCCAATGAACATTTCGGCGAAACCCTGTCGCTCGACCCGGAGAGCTTGCGACACATCCGCAATTTTCTGACCACCAACGCGGCTGATCGCAGAGACTTTCGCGGATCGGAGGTCATTCTCCGCCGGCTGCCGGACCAGTCTACGCCGCTCCGCATTACGAACCTGCCGGCGTTCAAGGGTTACCACTTCACGACGCGCCCCATTCTGAATGTCGCGCTGCGCCTACAGCATAAACGTGTAGCGCGTGCCGAGCCCATGCTCGGCAAGCGGGTTTGAGACAGAGGCTGAGGCGATCGCGGTCGGCTGTTTCGGGCGTTGCACTGGTGTTGTCTATCGCTTGCGCAGATAATGGGCGCGCACAGGAAGCGACGCTTCAAACGATGGGCGAAGATCATGGCGCCCGAAGACAAAGCAATGTAGGGGAGACCGTTCATGACACTTGTCCATCTTGTGCCCCGCCGGGCGCTTCATCGCAGCATGCTGATTCTGGTTGTCTCGTTCGCCGGGCTGATGGCAAGCGGGTCCGCGAGCGCGGGCATTGGCCGCGCGGTCAGCGCAACGTGTTCGGGCGGGGGGCAGCTTTGCAACAACATTGCAACGTTCGCTATCAACGTCTCCGCCGGCGGCGACTTCGGAGAGGGTCGATTCACGCCTGGGCCGCTGACCTGCTCCAACCTGCGCATTCATTTTCTTGTCGATGGGACGGAAGTCGCTGTAACCGGCTTCGTGGGCCCAGGGGCGTTCACCGCCTTTGTCAGCCTCGGTTTCATCGGTCCCGGAAAACATGTGGTAGGCGTGCAGGCGGAAGGAGAGGTCGGAGGCTGCAACGTAGGCAACCTCGTGTCATGGGCTGGTAAAGTAAGGCTCAGGCCGGTCTGACAGGACCTTGCTCAATTGCGGGCGGACATGAGGTCCAACATATACCTGGCCTCGCTGCTGCGTGAGCAAATCAATTGACAACAAAACTCGACACCTCCCTGAAGCGGGAACTGATGATTCTCGGCAAGCCCTACACGCTCGTCATCTCGCCGAATGGCCTGGCGCTGACGCCGAAGGGAAAGCGAAAGGGCTACGAGCTGGCGTGGGTCGATCTGGTCAGTGGTGACGCGGCGCTTGCGGTCGCGCTGAATGCGTCGCTGGCGCACGGACCCAAGCCGGAGCCCGCGCACGCGAAACCGCCGCGGGCAACAACGCCAAAATCGAAGAGCGCCAAGCCGCGCGGCGCCAAGCGAGCCCGCGCAAAGGCTTCCTGACTAGTCGTTAGGCGGTTGTTCCCACGCGTTGCGCGGAGCCGGCGTACTGATCTCCGGCGGTCCATCCAAATGATGGATGACGTCACGCAGGTCTTCGATCGCCAGCTGAAGCACTTCGCAGGCCGCGGCAAGCGTGGTCCGTACCTGATGCGCCTCGACCCGCGGGCCTCCAGCGCGGCAAATCGGCTTCAGGTCGAGCTGCACCGCGACGAGCTTGTCGATCAAGGCGCGAAGGCGTGCGTGATCTTTCGCGTTGCCCGTTTCTTTTGCTTGTTCTGGCATGGTCCCGATCCCAGAAACCCGGCAGGGCCGTAATCTGAACCATCGCCGATTAGCTGTCGAGCCGTGTGCGAATTCACACACGCTAGCCAGCCCGGTGTCGGTGCGGTAGGCTGCCAATCCATCGGCGCCAGGCGGCAGCAGATGCGAAAAACCATCGTTCAGCACGCGCGCAGGACGACGCCGACGAACCGCTTGTTGGCGTCGTTGCCGCGCGCCGACCTCGCCAGGGTGATGAAGTCGCTCGAGCGAGTAGATCTCCGTCTCGGGCAGATATTGCACGAGCCCCACGAGCCGCACGAGCACTTCTACTTTCCCGAGACGTGCATCGTGTCGCTGCTCGGCATCCTCGCCAACGGCGACTCTTCCGAAGTTTCGCTTACGGGCAGGGAAGGGTGCGTCGGATTGGCGCTGGTCCTGGGCGACGAGCACACGCTTCTGCGCGCCACGGTGCAGAGTGCCGGCACCGCATTACGTTGGAAGACGAGCGCGCTGCGCCAGGAGCTCAAGCGCGGCGGCGCCGTCGAGAAGATGCTGCTGCACTACGTGCAAGCGGTCTGGACGCAGACGGCCCAGTCGGCGCTGTGCAATCGCCATCACACGCTCGAGCAGCAGATGTGCCGATGGTTCCTGACCAGCCTCGATCGCGTCAACGGCAACACGCTGCGCATGACGCAAAAGCTCATCGGCAACATGCTTGGCGTCCGGCGCGAAAGAGTCGCGATGGCCGCCAAGAGGATGCGGATCCGCGGCTGGCTGGCGTATCAGAACGGGACCGTCACCGTGCTCAACCGGGCCGCGCTGGAAGGGTGTTCCTGCGAGTGTTACGGGGTGATCAAGGCGGAGTACTACCGCCTGTTTCAGGGCACGCGCAAAAAACGGGACGGCAGCCGGAAAGCGCGATAAAAAAGATAGGGCGGGTTCCCGCGTTTGCCTGCGCGAACCCCGCCCGGGATCTCAACGCCTGCCTGGTCTAGCGCGTCTTCCTGTCCTGGACGTCCCTGTTCTGCTTGTCGGCCCTGTCGAGTTCCTGCTCGACGTTGCCTACGCCCTTCTGGATCTTGCCTTCGACTTGCTTTACGCCGCCCTTGATTTGCTGGCTTTCGTTCCCGGTCGCCTCGCCGAACTTGCGTTGGACTTTCCCGGCGATATCCTTGGCGGTGCCCTTCACTTGATCGCGATTCATGGTGTCTCCTATAGAGGTCCCTACGCCCCAAAGCATAGGACGCGCAGCGCCGGGAGAACATCAGCGGCCGTCTGAAGATAGTGTAGGAGCAGCCAGTCGAGTGCTTGACATCCGGGCTTCGCGCCTATATCATACATATATGAAGCAAAAGGAAGTCAAGGTCGGTGTTGCGGGGGCGGCCGGGGTCCAGGCGGCGTTTGCCCTCGTCCACGCGGCGCAGGCGATCGAGGGCCGATGGCAGGAAGCCCTCGCGGCCGTCGGCTTGTCGACGGCAAAACAGGGTGCCCTGACCGTACTCGTCGAAGCGGGCGAGCCACTGAGCCTGAGCGAGCTCGCCGCGAGGCTGACCTGTGTACGGTCGAATATCACCCAGCTCGTCGACCGGCTGGACGCCGATGGGCTGGTGCGCCGCGTCGAGAATCCGACCGATCGACGAAGCAAGAAGGCGGCTATCACGCCGCTAGGGATCGAGCGTCAGGCCGCCGGCGCGCGAGCCATGGAGCGTGTGCAAAAGGAATTGGGAAGCGCCTTATCCGGGCTAGATCTCCCCGGGCTGGAGCGACTGTTGACCAGACTGAAATAGCCCTTTTTTTGAGCTTATGGTACACATATGTATCGTCCATGCAAGAATTATGCATCACAGAAACACAAACGCGCAGTAAGCCATCCAAGCTCACTCGAGGAATCGCGATGAAAAAGATATTGCTGGTTTTGAGCAGCCCCCGCGGGGCGCAGTCGCACTCGCATCAGATCGCCCACCGCATCGTCGAGGACCTGCGCTCGCAGCACGCCGGGGCCGAGGTCGTCGTGCGGGACGTGTCGAAAGAGCCCCTGCCGTATGTAGGCGAGGCGTTTGTCAGCGGACTGTTCACGCCGCCCGAAAAGCGAACCGCCGCGGAAGCGAGGGCGATCGAGGTTTCCGATAAGCTGGTCGACGAACTGGTCGCCGCCGACATCGTCGTGCTCGCCGTGCCGATGCATAACTTTGGTCTGCCCGCGGCGCTCAAAAGCTGGATCGACCATGTCGTGCGCGCCGGCCGCACATTTGCCTACTCGGCAAACGGTCCGGCCGGATTGCTGAGGGACAAGAAGGCGATCCTGGTCGTGTCCCGCGGGGGCATCTACTCGGAAGGGCCGATGAAGCCGTTCGACTTCCAGGAGACCTATCTTCGCAGCGTCCTGGGGTTCATCGGGCTTACCGATGTCCAGGCCGTGCGCGTCGAAGGCGTGGCGATGGGCGCCGACGCCCTGACCAACGCCATCAGCTCGGCCAACGCCCAGGCCGAGGAGGCCGTGCGCGGTATCGCCTGACGCGCGGGGTGCGCCCCGTTCCACGGAGGGCGTCGCGCTCGCCTGCGCGAGGCTCCGCGCCGATGCCGGGAATGCTTTATCATCCCATTCGCGATTTTGCGGGGTAGACGACTCGTATCGGCAAACCCCGGGGACGGCGCGCGGCGCCGTCCGCGGCAATCGGCATAAGGACGCATCGTGACTCAGACTTCCGACCGCGAGCTGATCGCCGGCGCGGCCAATCCGCTGGGGATGGACGGCATCGAGTTCGTCGAGTTCTCGACCAGCAAGCCGCAGGCGCTCGGACAAATTCTGGAGATGATCGGGTTCCGGCCGATCGCGCGCCATCGCTCGCGCGAAGTGCTGCTCTACCGCCAGGGCGACATGAACATCATCGTCAACGCGCATGCCGGCGGGCAGCCCCGCGCGTCGCCGCCCTCGGAAATACCGACGATCGCGGCCTTCGCGCTGCGCGTGCGCGATGCCGCGGCGGCTTATCGCCACGCGATCGATCGCGGCGCATGGATCGTGCCGTCGCAGGTGGAAGTGATGGAGCTCAACATTCCCGCGATCCACGGCGTCGGCGCGAGCCGCATTTATTTCGTCGACCGCTACCGCGATTTCTCGATCTACGACGTCGATTTCACGCTGAACCCGGGCGTCGATGCGCATCCGCCGGCGCTGGCGAATCTGCACTGGTTCGGCCTCGTCCAATACATCGGCAGCGACCGGATGGAAGACTGGACCGAATTCTACGAAACGCTTTTCGGATTCACCGCGCTGCCCGACGAGCAGCGTTACGGCATCTTGCCGAAGGGGCGCATTCTGCTGGGCCCGTGCGGCGGGTTCCACCTGCAGCTGATCGATCCCAAGCCCGGGATTTTCGACATCGAGCCGCAGGAATCGCTGCAGCGGATCGGCTTCGGCACGCCCGACGTGCTAAGTGCGGTGAAGACGCTGCGCCAGCGAGGCATCGGCTTCGTCGAGTCGCAGGACGTGCATTCGGAAGCGCGCGGCGCATTGACGCAGCCCTACCTCGGCGGCGTCATGTTCGAGCTGGTTCACGATGAACGCCGATGACCGCGTATTCGGGGTAAGGCCGATCGCGCCGCTGCCCAACATCGGCGACTTCGGCATGGACACGATCTCGCTGGCCGGGACGCTGCCTGCCAAGCTCGACGCGGTCCGCGACGCCGGTTTCTCGCAGATCATGCTGTCGGCGCGCGACGTCGTTTCGCACGCCGAGGGATTCGACGACGCGGTGCGGGCGGTGCGCAGAAGCGGGCTCCGGGTGACCGGCTTCCAGGTGCTGCGCGACTTCGAGGGACTGTCAGGCCACCTGCACGAGTACAAGATCGACGTCGCCAAATCGATGCTCGAGATGTGTCATGCGCTCGGGTCGAAAGTGCTTCTGGTCTGCTCGTCGACCTCGACGCATGCCACCGCCGATCCCGACGCTCTGGCGGGCGATTTGCGCAAGCTCGCGATGCTGGCGATACCGCTGGGGATCAACGTCGCCTATGAAGGCCTCTCCTGGGGCCGTTCGGTCAGCGAGTACACGGTCGCCTGGGACATCGTCTGCCGCGCCAATGCGCCGAACCTGGGCCTCGGCCTCGATTCGTATCACATCTTCGCAACGAAATCGTCGCTGGATGATCTCGACCTGCTTCTGCCGGAAAAAATATTTCTCGTGCAGCTGGCCGACTTCATGTGGCAGGAAGTTCGTACCGCGGAGGAGCGAATCGCGACGGCGCGCCACTTCCGCGTCTTTCCGGGCGAAGGCGTGCATAGCGCGCAGCTTGCCGACGTCGTGACGCGTCTCGACCAGCTCGGCTACCGCGGCGATTACAGCTTCGAGGTGTTCAACGACGACTACCAGCAGATGCCGCTGCACATGGTCGCGGCGCGCGCCCGCCGCTCCGCGCTTTGGTTGGGCGAGGACGTGCTGCGACGAGCCGTGCCCTTGTCCAACCGCATCCGCTTGCGCCGCAGCGAGGTATAGATATAGTCCGCGCCGGGTCCTACAAGACCAGGCGGGCGTGCGACAAATCGGCGGGCGAATCGATCCAGAAGCGCCAACGCCTGGCTGCCCAGTACGGTCCCGCGTAGTCGATCCCGACGCGCGGTCCGGCCTTGATGCGCCGCGCCGCGACTTTGATGCCGCGGTCCTCCAGCCACATGACCGCGGACTGCGTCGCATCGACTTGATCGAGCCGTCGATCGATTCGAAGATAGGCCGTAACTCGACCTGGTCCCGAAACCAATCTCGGCTTTGCGCCATCGGCGGCTAGAACGCCGCGAATCAGCACGCCCTCCGGGGTTCCTGCGCCGGCCGTGCTGAAATTGAGCAGCCAATGGATCCCGTAAACCAGGTAGACATAGGTAGTGCCGCCGTCGGCGTATAGCGGCTCGACGCGCGCGGTGCGCCGTCCTCCAAAGGTGTGCGCGGCCCGGTCTCTCGGTCCCTTGTACGCTTCCACTTCGGTGATCATTGCGGCGAGCTCCCGGCCGCGATGGCGCCGCACGATGAACTTGCCCAGAAGGTCGCGGGAGACGCGCAGCGTCGGCAGGTTGAAGCTGGCGCGAGTCAGCCGGGTTCGCGTGGCGCCTTCCATGGCCATGCTTCAGTGCAGCATCGCGAACATCGCCTTGATCAGCGCGGGGTCGTCCCACGGCAGGTCGGACGGGTATTCGTGCAGCCAGCGACTGCGCGGATCGCGCAGCCATTCGCGCGGGAAGATTGCGACGCTCGGCCCAGATTCCAATGGCGGCTCAGTGCGCGGCGCCGGCGGGAGTCCGCGCAGTTGCCTGGTGATTGCGGCGGCCAGGTCGGCACCGACGCGCTCGCCCATGTGCATGTGCGTGACGATCCTGCGGTTGAGTTCGAGCAGGTACGCGCGACCGTCGTCGTCGACTACGAACTGGACGTTGCAAAAACCGCTGATGCCGAACGCTTCGCACAGGATTTCGGTGTAGGCCGCGGTTTCCGGAGAACGCACAAAGCGCAATACCGAAGTCTGCCCCTTGTACGGCAGCGTCGCCACCTGGCGTTCCCACGCGAATCGCGCCAGCGGTTCGCCCTGCCAGGCCGCGATGGCCTGCGAATGGTAGGCGCCGCGGATGAACGATTGCACCAGCAATTGCCGCGGATGGCGTTGGCCGAGGTCGAGCTGGTCGGGGCTCAACAAGGACTGGCCCTGGCTGACCATATCTTCGGCGTCGGTGACCACGGCGACGCCTTCGCCGGCGAAACCGAAGCGCCGTTTTAGAACCAGCGGATAGCCGAGCGTTGCGGCACACGCGATCGCTTCGTCGATACCGTCGGCCAGCGCGTACGGCGGCATGCGAATCCCCAGCGCCTCGGCCGCCGGCGGCAGCAGGATCTTGTCGATGCTGCTTTGAAAGAACTCCGGATCGCCGAGCGAAGTCCGGACAAGAGTATCGAGCGGCAAGCGAGTGGCCGAGGGCAGGTCAGGCGGCGGCTCGAGCACCAGCGCAAACAGCAAGCGGACCGCCATTTCGTCGCAAGGCACGAGCAGGCGCGGTGCGGTGTCGTTGACGGCTGCGATCAACGAATGCAGCCACTCCATCGGGATCGCATTGCCGGCGAGGACGTGGCGTTTCGCGACGTAGCGCGATTTGGCCGCCAGCGAATCTGCCGGCGCCAGCAGCGACACTTCGCAGTCGGCCCTGGCCAGCGCGCGCGCCATTCGCGCCGGGCCGAGCCATTGCGACGCCGTCGAAACCATCAGCAGCGGTTCGCTCATGTCATCGCGCCGCCCACACGCATGCCGTTGCGCATGGGTCTTATCGGCTCGGCAATCCTGCGTCGCGAATGACCGTCGCCCAGTGCTGGCGGTCGGCCTTGATGTCGGCGGCGAATTCCTCCGGCGAGCCGCTCAGCGGCTCCATGCCCATGTTGGCCAGCTGCGCGCGCATGTCGTCCGTCGCGACTATCCTTGCCAGCGCGCCATGCAGCCGCATGACGATGTCGCGCGGCGTGCCGGGAGGCGCCAGCACGCCGTGCCAGGTCACAACCTCGAATCCGGGAAACCCCGATTCCGCCACGGTGGGAATGTCGGGAAACGCCGCGGTGCGATGCAAGCCGGTCACCGCCAGCGCGCGCAGCTGTCCGGCGCGGATGAGCGTGGCGACCGTCGCCAGATGGGTGAAGATCAGAGGCACTTCGCCGGCCAGAACGTCCTTGACCGCGGACGCCGTCCCCGCGTACGGGATTTGCAGCAGCTTGATTCCTGCGCGTTGACTCAGCAGCGCGGCCGCCATGTGCGACGTCGAGCCGATGCCGCTGCTCGCATACGCGAGCGAGTCAGGCTTGCGCCGCGCGCGCTCGATGGTGTCGGTCAGCGATTTGACTTCCAGTCGCGGTGTCGCGGCGATGACGATAGCCAGACTCGCTAGCTTGATCACCGGAACAAGCGCGGGATCGTCGACAGCGTCGACGGACTGCGCGCCCGGGACGATCGCATTGGTGCCGTTGTTCCCCAGCAAAATCGTGTAGCCGTCCGGTGCTGCCTTGGCCATATGGTCCAGCGCGATGCGTCCCGCGGCGCCGGGTCTGCTTTCGACGATGACCGGCTGTCCCATCGCGTCGCTCAGGCGCGCGCCGATCAGCCGCGCGAGAATGTCGCTAGTGCCGCCGACGGTATTGGGGATGATGAAGTGGATCGGACGGACCGGGTAATCGCCGGTGCTCTGGGCAAACGCCGGCGCTGTGCCGGGGCTCGAAAGCAAGATCGCCAGATCGCGGATGAATCGCCGGCGCGAAAGCGTACGCGGCAAGGTGTCCCGTGGCGGAACGATCAACATCGGATCACGGCTCCGGGCGAGCCGAACGGGGAACGGCACCACGCATCCGCCGCCGCTAGCGCATATTGCCGGTGTGGCCGAGCGAATAGCGGCCCGGCTGCGGCCACACCGTCAACCCGTGCGGTTCACGCCCGACCGGTATGCTTGTGATGTCACCGGTTGTGGTGTCGATGGCGTAGACGACGTTGTCGTAGCGTCCCGCCAGCCACAGCCGCTTGCCGTCGGAGCTGACGTTCCCCATGTCGGGGCTGCCGCCTCCCGGAATCGGCCAGTTTGCCTCGACCTTGCGCGTGGCGAAATCGACGACCGAAACGCTGCCCTTGCCGTGCGGTGGCCCGTGGATCTTGTTCGACCCGCGATTGGTGACGTAGAGCTTTTTGCCGTCGCGGCTCGGATAAAGCCCATGCGTCCCGATGCCCGTGGCGATGAAGTCGATCTGCCGGAACGTTGCGCCATCGACGACGAACACGCCGTCGGCCTCCATGTCGGCGATATAGAACAGCTTGCCATCAGGCGAGATGCGGATATCCTGCGGCATGCTGGCGAACGTCGTGCACAGGTTGGGGTCGATGCTGGTCCGGGTGTTGAAAGCGATTTTCTTCGGTGCCGTCTTGGATAGCTTCAGGTAGCCGAGCACCTTGCGCTCGACCAGGTCTATCTTCACCAGGCTGCCCTGGAATTCGCAGGTGAATATCGCGTAGCGGCCGTCGATCGAGAAATCGGCGTGGTTGATGCCGTCGCATTGCGGCGTTCCGAGCGACTGCTGCATCTGCATCGAATGCGCATCGCGGAAATCGAGACGTTTGCGCGCCTCGGCGACGATGATCGCCGAGCGTCCATCCGGCGTGAAATACATGTTGTACGGATCGTCGACGACGACGGCCTTGCCGGGCTTGCCGGTGACGGGATCGATCGGCGTCAGGGTGCCGTCGGTACGCCCCTCGGCGTTGTTGGCGACCCACAGGGTCTTCAGATCCCACGACGGGACGACATGCTGCGGATTGACGCCGACCTTGAAGCGATCGACGACTTTCATCGTCGCAGGATCGATCACGTAGACATCGTTCGACTGGACGTTGGGGACGTAAATGCGTTGCAGCGCACCCGCGACCGCCGCGCTGAGCTTGCCGGCGCCGGCTTCGCTGTACAGGTCGTGCGAATCGGGCACCGGCGGCATGCCGGGCACCGTGACTACGGAGTCGGCGGGGGGCGAGGGCGGCGCATCGCCGGCGACGCCGAACGAGACTGCGGCGGCAGCCAGGCACAGCATAGCGCCAACGGTGCGGCGTGGAGAAGCGTGCTGCATTGAGCATCCTGTGATCGGCGAGGGTGAATTATCGCCGAAATCGTGTGCCGCGCCGATCACTGGCGTCTGGTCGCCTTGCGAATCGCTTCCACCGTTTGCGCAATGATGATATCGACACCCAGCTGGCCGAGCTCCGCGGTGGCGCGGCGCGGGTCGCCGTAGACGCCTTGCGCGGCCGCCGCCTTGCCAGCTGAAGCGAGTGGAGCGGTCCGCACTAGCTCGGGCGCGAGTGCAAGCGTGAGCGCCGTATCGGCCAACCCGGCGTGTGAGCCGATTTCCTCGGGGCTGTAGCCGCGGCGCTTGAGCATCTCAACGTAGGCCGTCTGCGTAGCGCGGTAGTACTCTTCGATCGCGTGCACGCGCGTGCCTTGCGCCTGCCATTCCCGATTGAGGCGGGCCGCGACGGCGATCTCGTTCTTCTGGTAGCTGCCGTGATCGCCGAGAAAAACGACGTCGCGAAAGCCGGCCCGCTTGAAGCTTCGCGCCGCGTATTCCAGCGTCTTCTC
>JBDTNP010000080.1:0-8120 GCA_039933695.1 Betaproteobacteria bacterium
ACCTGGAAGTACTGCGGGTAGAGGTTCGCGACCTGGCACACCTTGGTGACCTTTTTCGGGTAGGGGGCGCGGCCCTCGATGCCATCGACGGTCGTCGCCGAATTCGCGAACCCGATCTGCGCCTTGCCTTCGTCGACGCCGCGAACGTTGGCGATGCCGGCGCCGGGCTGCTGCTGGATCTGCAAGCCGGGAACCGCCGCTTCCCACATATGCTTCAGCGCGCCGCCGAGCGGAATCCACGAGCCGCCCTGCGGGCCGGTCATCATCGTGACCTGCTGCGCAGCGACCGGGAACGTCAGCGCTGCAGCCGCTGCGGCGCCGAGACCAGCGATACGGGCGAGCTTCATGGTGCCTCCTGGGAAACGCACGGGGCTTCGAAGGCCGTGTGCGATTGTGATGTGTCGGGATTGTGTCGCCAGCCGCCCCGGTGGTCAAGCTGCAGCCCGAGGCCGACCCGCGGCGCGTTACCATCGCGACTTTGGCGGGCAACCTGCCATCGCCTGAGGTTCGAACGTGACCGCAGAATCAAGATATGCACGCTTCGGCAGTGGCAAATCGGTGCCCCGGGTCGAAGATGAAGCGCTGCTGACGGGGGCCGGCCGCTTCGCCGACGATTTCTCCGTTCCCGGCCAGGCCTACGTCTGCTTCCTGCGATCGCCGCGCGCACACGCGCGAATCGACGCGATCGACAGCCGAGCCGCTGCCGGCATGCCCGGCGTGATCGCGATCGTGACCGGCGAGGACCTGGTGCGCGATAACGTCGCGCCATTGCCGCTTTCGGCCGACTTCAAGCGCGCCGACGGATCGCCGACGGCGTCGCCGCCGCGACATGCGCTGGCCGTCGGGACCGTGCGTTTTGTCGGCGAAGCGGTCGCCGCGGTGATCGCGCAAAGTGCGCAGCAGGCGCGCGATGCGGTCGAGGCGATCGACATCCGCTACGATCCGCTGCCGGCGGTAACCGACGCCGCCGCTGCGGTGGCCGCCGGCGCGCCGCAGCTCTGGCCCGCCGCTTCGGGCAACGTCGCCTGCGAAGCGCGGCACGGCGACGCGGCGGCGACCGACGCCGCGTTCGCCCGGGCCGCGTACCGCGTGTCGCTGCATCTCGTCAACCAGCGCGTCGTTGCCTGTCCGATCGAGCCCCGCACGGTGCTCGCGAGCTATGACGCGACGACCGAGCGGATCACGCTGCGCGTCGGTTGCCAGACGCCGACCGGATTGCGCGACGACTTGTGCCAGGTCGTTCTCGGCATCCCGACCGACAAGGTGCGGGTGCTCGTCGGCGATGTCGGCGGCGGCTTCGGCATGAAGACCGGCATCTATCCGGAAGACGTCGTGCTTGCCTGGGGCGCGCGCAAGTACGGTGTGCCGCTCAAATGGCGAGCCGAGCGCATCGAGGAATTCCTGGCCGCGACGCATGGGCGCGACATCAGCAGCAAGGCGGAGCTTGCGCTCGACGGCGACGGCAGGGTGCTGGCGCTGCGCATCGACTCGCTGGCCAACGTGGGCGCCTGCGGGACGCCGGCCGGCGTCGTCATCCAGCTGATGATCGGTCCCTGGGTCTCGACCAGCATCTATGACATCGGGACGATCGACATCCGCATCCGCGCGGTGATCACGAACACCGCGCCGACCGGCGCGTATCGCGGCGCGGGACGGCCGGAGGCGATCTACATCATCGAGCGCCTGATGGACGCCGCGGCGCGCCAGACCGGCATCGATCCGGTCGAGCTCCGCCGGCGCAACATGATCCGTCCCGACCAGATGCCGTACCGCAACGCGATGGACAAGACCTACGACAGCGGGCAGTTCGAGCTGGTGCTGGACAAGGCGACGACGCTCGCCGGGTGGAAGGAGTTCGATGCCCGTGCCGCCGATTCGCATCGCCGCGGCCGCTTGCGCGGGCGTGGCATGGCGGCGTTTCTCGAATGGACCGGCGTCGATATCTTCGAGGAGCGGGTGACCGTCACCGTCGAAGGCGCGACCGATAACCGCGACACGATAGAGATCTTCTCGGCGACGCAGGCGATGGGACAGGGGCTCGCGACGACTTACGGACAGCTCGCCGTCGACGTTTTCGGGGTGCCGATCGAGTCGATCCGCATCGTTCAAGGCGATACCGACCGCGGAACCGGCTTCGGCAGCGCGGGATCGCGATCGCTGTTCGTCGGAGGCTCGGCGGTGAAGGTCGGCGCCGAGCGCACGGTCGTCGCCGCCCAGGCGCTGGCCGCGAAGGAGCTCGAAGCCGCGGCCGGCGACATCGAGTACCGCGACGGCGTGTTCAGCATCGCCGGTACCGACCGGCGCATCGGCTTGTTCGAGCTCGCGCGGCGGCAACCGAAGCACAGGATCGTTCTCGACTCGGTAAGCTCGGTAGCGGACGCTACGTGGCCCAACGGTTGCCACATCTGCGAGGTCGAAATCGACCCCGAAACCGGCACCGTCGCCGTCGTCGCCTACTGGTCGGTCAACGACGTCGGCCGCGTCGTCAATCCGATGATCGTCGTCGGGCAGCTCGAGGGCGGCGCGACCCAAGGCATCGGGCAGGCGCTGTGCGAGCAATTCGTCTACGACCCCGAGTCGGGGCAGGCGCTTTCGGCGACCTTGCTCGACTACGCGCTGCCGCGCGCGGCGATGATCGAGCACTTCGAGATGACGATGGACGAATCGACGCCGTGTCGCAACAACGCGATGGGCGTCAAGGGCGTCGGCGAGCTCGGCACGATAGGCGCGACACCTGCGGTCGTCAACGCGGTGATCGATGCGCTGACGCGCGCCGGCGCGGGCGCGAGGGCCGAAGCCTTGCAGATGCCGCTGACGCCGGAGCGGGTCTGGCGCGCGCTCAACAGCCGCGACGGCTAGACCGGTTGCAGCACGACCCGGGCGCGCTGCTCGCGCATCGTCCTGACCAGCAGCTTCAGCAGCGCATGTACGGCGCGCGTCGCCGGAATCGGTGTCGCGGTGAGCGTCCCCAGCTCGATGACCGACCCGATCAGCGCGTCGACTTCGACGTCGCGTCCTGCCTCGATGTCCTGCAAGGTCGACGTCTTGTGCTTGCCGACTTTGGCCGCGCCTTCGATCCGTTTTTCCAGCGGGACGCGGAACGTGACACCGAGCTTGGCCGCGATCGCCTGTGCTTCGCGCATCATGTCGGCCGCCAGCTCGCGCGTCGCGGGCTCCTGGCAGATGTCGACCAGCGTCGCATGCGTCAGCGCGCTGATCGGGTTGAAGCTCAGGTTGCCCCAGAGCTTCAGCCAGATTTCGGAGCGGATGTCGGGCAGGATCGGTGACTTGAGGCCGGCCCCGGTCAGCGTTTCGGACACGCTCCTGACGCGGGAGCTTTCGCTCCCGTCGAGCTCGCCGACCGGAAAACGGTCGCCTTCGAGATGCCGGATCACCCCGGGCACGGCGATCTCGCCGGCCGGATAGACGACGCAACCGATCAGGCGGGAGGGCTCGATGCTGCGCTCTATCGTGCCGTTCGGGTCGGCCGTCTGCAGCCGGTATCCCGCGTGCGGGCCGCTGAAATTCTGGAAGTACCACCATGGCAACCCGTTCTGCAGCGGCACGACGATCGTATCGTCGCCGAAAAGCGCCGGCATCTGCGGCGCGACGGCTTCGAGCACATAGGCCTTCAGTGCCAGGAACACCAGGTCCTGCGCGCCGGCCTCCGCGCAGCTCGCCACCGCGCGCACCTCGCGCGCAAGCTCTTCGCGGCCGTCCTGATGGAGGAGCTTGAGCCCGTTCGCGCGAATCGCGTCCAGATGCGCGCCCTGGTCGACGACCGTCACCGTCTGGCCGGATAGCGCAAGCCGGACGGCGAGCATGCCGCCGATCGCACCCGCGCCGATCACCGCGATACGCATAAGCTCCTCCTGCAGTGCGCCTCACGCCGCCATAACGAGTCGGCGCGGAAGTCGTTCCGCCTGCGCCGCGCTCTGGTCGACGTGTCGCGTTATTCGAAACGATTGGTCAGCGTGCCGATGCCATCGATGACGACGCTTACCGTGCTGCCCGGCTTCATCGAGCCGACGCCGACCGAGGTGCCGCAGGCGATGACGTCGCCCGGCTCCAGCGTCATGTCGTGCGAAATGAGGCTCGCCAGCTTCGCCGGCGGGAAGATGATATCCGCGACCGGATAGTTCTGCCTCTCCTGATCGTTCAGGATGGTCCTGACGACCAGCGCCGACGGGTCGATTCCGGTCGCGATCGCCGGACCGAACACGCCGAACGTATCGAAGCTCTTGGCGCGCGTCCATTGCGCAAACCCCGGGTCGCGGGCAATGATCTCGATCGCGGTGACGTCGTTGATGCAGGTGTAGCCGAAAATGCCGGCCTCCGCGTCGGCTTGGCTGGCCTGGGACAGCCGCCGGCCGATGACGATCCCGAGCTCGCCTTCGTAGATGACCTTGCCGCTGTACGATTTCGGCATCCGTATCGTCTCGCCGTGTGCGAGAAACGAGCTACCGGCCTTCAGAAAATAAAGCGGCTCGTCCGGAACGGCATGGCCGAGCTTGGCGACCAGCGCGCGGTAGTTGTCGACCAGTGCGACCATCTTGCCCGGCACGGTCGGCGTCAGCAGCTCGGCATCGGCGAGCGGAATCGACTCGCCGGTCGCCGTGGCGCCGGTGAACATATCGCCGGAGTGCACACGGAGCGCATCGCCTTCGATCGTGCCAAAGCAATCGCGGCCGTTGTGGTTGACGCGCGCCCACTGTGGCATCGTTTTCCTTTCGGGCAATGTCTGTTGCGTTAGGCGGTCGCCGCGGACCTGAGCGGTTCGACGTCTGTCGCGTCGGCCAAGGTCCGGCACACGTCGACCAGGCGCGCGGCGCGATCGGCGCCCAGCACCGGGTCGACCAAGCCGTGGAACTTGCGCTCGAGGTCGGAATCGCTCAATGGCCGCTGCATGCTGCCGATCGCATGCTCGACCTTGAGGTGCAGCGAGCGGCCGTCGTTGCAGCGGATGGTCACGTCGGACGCCGACTCGTCGATCGCGGCGTCGACCTTTGCACGGACTCGATCGCGCAGCGCGATCACATCGGGTCGACACACGACGGCATCGGAGAATTCGGCTTCACCCGCCTGGCCGAACAGCATCGCCGCGGCGCAGGCGTGGTAGACGCTGAACTTCGCCTCGAGGCCGGTCGTCGGCGCGCGCCTGCCGGTCAGCTCGAGCACCAGCGGATGGACCCGCAAATCGATTCGCTCGACGTCGTCGGCACCCAACTGATGAGCATCACGCAGCTGGCGGCAGCCGTCGATGGAGGGATGGATGACGATGCCGCAGGCGAACGGCTTGTAGGTGTTGAACGAAATCTCGAAGCGTTTGCCGAGCTCGTCCGAGATTTCGGTCCAGTCGCATTTGTTCGAGTAGGTGTGCAGGAGGCCGCGCGGCGCTTCGAGCGCGCGCATCGAGGCGGTGTAGCCGTGCCGGGCCATCAGCGCCGAGGTGAGGCCCGCACGCGCAGCCGCGCCGATGTGAAACGCCTTGGTCATCGAGCCGAACTGTTCGCGCACGCCGATCGGCTGCGACGCGGCGATGCCCAGTGCCATCGCCGTCTTGCCGGCGTCGAGTTTGAGGATCCGGGCGCAGGCGGCGGCTGCGCCGAGCATCCCGGTCGATCCGGTAATGTGCCAGCCGCGATCGTAGTGGTCCGGGTAGATCGCGTTGCCGACGCGGCACTCGACATCGACACCCAGGACGATGGCATCGACCAGCTCGCGGCCGGTCGCCCGATGACGCTCGGCCAGCGCCAGTGCGGCCGACGCAACCGGACCGGCCGGATGGATGATGGTCTTCAGATGCGTGTCGTCGAAATCGAACGCGTGCGAGGAGATACCGTTGAGCAGCGCGGCGCTCGCGATGTCCACGCGCTCGCTTCGTCCTAGGATGATCGCCTGCGCGGCGGGCTCGAGCTCGGCCACGCCGGCAAGCGCCGCTTCGACGGCCGGATGGCGCGATGCGCCGATCGCACAGCCGACCCAGTTCAGGAAGCTCCGCTGCGCCTCCCGGTCCACGCTGTCTTCCCAGCCGCGCGATGGATGCGTGGCGACGAAATCGGCGAGTATGTTGGTGACCGGAGGCGCGTCGAGTTTCGCCGCAATGTGCGCGTCGTTGGCCATCATTCGCCGATCTGGATGCCGCGGTCCTTCGCGAGCTTCGACCATTTGGCGATGTCGTCGCGCATGTACTGCGCGAACTGCTCCGGCGTCATCGGCATCGGCTCCAGCGCTTCGCCGGACAGCCGCTCGGCCAGATCGGGGCTCTGCAGCAGCTTGCCGATCTCCTCGTTCAGGCGCTTGACGATCGGGGACGGTAGGTTCGCCGGCCCGACGATGCCGTACCACTGCACGCCGTCGAACCCCTTGTAGCCCGATTCGTCGAACGTCGGGACGTCGGGCAGCAGCGGATGGCGCCGGGTGCCGGTAACGGCGAGAGGCTTCATCTTGCCGGCCTTGATATGCGGCAACGCGGCGGCAAGGCCCGGAAAGAGCGCCTGCGTCTGGCCGCCGAGTATGTCGGTGATCGCCGGTCCGATGCCCCGATACGGCACATGCACTATGTCGAGATTGGCGGCGACCTTCAGCTGCTCCATCGCGAGATGCGTCAGCGTGCCGGGACCCGCCGAGCCGTACGAGAGCTTGCCGGGATTTGCCTTAACGTAAGCGACGAATTCCTGCAGCGTGCTCACCGGTACCGATGGAGGAACGATCAGCACGTTCGGCGTGCCCGCGATCATCGCGATAGGCGTGAAATCCCGGATCGCATCGTACGGGAGCTTGCGCACGGCCGGGTTGGTGCCGTGGGTGCCGACATATCCGATCATCAACGTGTAGCCATCCGGCGCGGCGCGCGCAGTGGCCAGCGATCCGACGATGCCTCCGCCGCCGCTCTGATTGTCGACGACGATAGGAACGCCCAGCGCCAGGCCGAGCCGATCGGCGACGGTGCGCGCGACCAGATCGACGCCGCCGCCCGGCTGCACCGGCGCGATGATCTTGATCGTCCGGTTCGGATAGTCGGGCGGCTTGCTCTGGCCGAGCGCGGTCGCGCCGGGCAGGACGATTGCGATCACGGCGAAAAGCCGGATCAGGCCGAGTTTTCGTGCATCGAGCATCGGGACTCCTGGTGTGAATGGCGCCCAGCGATTGTACTGCGCTCGTGCCGCCCGCGCGCCGGCTCCGACGGCAGGACGCTTGTATCGGGACCGGGCGCCGGCATTCAGTCGGACGCGAGAAAAAAATCGACGACGCGCGTAATCTGCCCGCGCATCATTTCGCGGCCCCGGACCGTCGTGCAGCCGCAGCGTTCGGCGAGCGCGAGCAGAGGCGTCGTCTCGGGCTTGACGATGGCGTCGAACACCGTCATCGCACGCGGCAGCGCCTCGATGGCGATCGGCAGGCGCGCGTCGTCGAGCATGCCAGCCGGTGTCGCATTCACCAGGATGTCGATCCCGTCGAGTCGCGGCGGCCCCGCGCTGACGGCCAGGCCGGGAAATGCGCGCGTTATCGTCGCGGCCAGCGCCTCCGCGCGCGTTGCGTCGATGTCGTACAGCCGAAGCGACGCCGGCCGTTCGGCGGCGAGCGCGACCGCGATCGCCGATCCCGCCCCGCCGGCGCCGAGCAGCAGCGCTCGTCTGCCGGTCAGGGCGATCCCGCGCCGGCGGAACGCCTCGACGCAGCCGATGCCGTCGAATATGTCGCCGTGCCAGCCGCCGGCGCGGCGGCCCAGCGCATTGATCGCGCCGACGATGCGCGCCTGCTCGCCCAGGCGATCGGCGAGCGCGCGGGCGCGCAGCTTGTACGGAATCGTGAATATGACCCCGTCGAGGTTGGACAGGCGCAGCAACTGCGGCAGCAGCGCATCGAAATCGTCCGGCAGCACGTGCAGCGGAACGAGGATGGCGTCGAGCGCGCGGCGGCGGAATTCCGCGGTGAACATCTCGGGCGAGCGCACCTGCTCGATCGGGTGTCCGACGATCCCGAAAAGCCGCGTCCGGCCCGAGACGTAGTCGACCTGATCGGTAAAAGTCTGGCTGGAATCTTTCACGCATAATCTCCGCTGACGCTTCGAGATACTAGCGCGGAAAGCCGTTACAATTGCGCGATTCGAAAGCCTG
>JBDTNP010000081.1:0-2340 GCA_039933695.1 Betaproteobacteria bacterium
GGGCAAAGCTGCCGACGCGAAGCCCCGGCCCGACGCGAAGCCCCGGCCCGACGCGGGCGCACACGCCGATCCTCGCTCTCCGCCCGGGTCGGCGCGGGAGCTTGCGGCGACGATGAAGGCTCGGCCGACGGTGCTGACGCGCGGCGAGCCGCGTCCGTCTGCGGCCGACAACAACGAGCGCGAGATCACCGTGACCGGGCCGCCGAGCCTGATCGAATGGACTCCTGCGCTCAATCAGAAGATCCAGGTCGCCGAAGCCAATCCGGGCCTGTGCGCCGTACTCGAGAATGCGGCGCTGCTGTACGCCAACGGGAACGCCGCCCATGCCCGCCTCGTGCTCGAGGACGGCATCGCCAACGACGACGACGCCAAAACGTCGCCGCTTGCCTGGCTCGCATTGTTCGATTTACTGCAGCGCTCGGGCGACTACGCCGAGTACGACCGTCTGTCGCTGAAATATGTGGTCGCCTTCGAGCGTTCGGCACCGTCGCGCGAAGAGCTGGGTATCCAGACTCGTCAGGGCGCGCGTCCGGTGGCAGCCGGTTACGTCGGCCTGACCGGCAAGCTCAATGCCGGTCATGCGCCGCAGATCGCGAACCTGCTCGCGGCGTCGCAAAAGCAGACGCAGGTCCGTCTCGATCTGGGCTCGCTTACCGGCGCCGACGACGTTGGTGCGAAGCTCTTGGCCGATGCGCTGGCGCAGTTGCGCAGGCGCCGGTACCCGCTCGCACTGCAACATCCGGAAAAGATCCGAAACGCACTCGAGCATTCGGTCGTGCAGGGTCGCGGCGCCGGAGAAGGTTACTGGATTCTATTGCTCGAGCTGCTGCAGTGGCAGAACGACCACAAGGTCTTCGAAGATCGCGCGGTCGAATTCGCCGTCGCGTTCGAAGTTTCGCCGCCGTCGTGGGAGCCGCCGCCCTCATCGCTGCCCGCAGACGCGGTCGGCGATTCCCCCGCGCCCGCCGATGCGGCGGCCGACAATCCGGAAATGCTCGTCTGGCAGGGAACGATGCTCGGTTCCTCGGACCCGCAGCTCGCCAAGCTCGCGATGTTCGGCGAAGGGCGGCACGCGATACCGATCGACATGGGCGGGATCGACCGCATCGATTTCGTCTGCGCGGGAGCGCTTTTCAACGCCATCAGCCGCGTCGAGTCCCAGCGCAAGTCGATCCAGATCATCGGCGCGTCGCCGATCATCCGGGCGCTGCTGCTCCTGATCGGCATCTCGCCGCGGCACTTCATCAAGAAAGCGACGTAGACAGCGGTTCTCGGAAGGTCACGCCGCGCCGGCTGCGTTTTTCGCCGCGCGCGCCGACGCGACCGTGCCGACTCCGCTCTCGTCCGACCATGGATATCTTTCACGGCACGACGATACTTTCCGTGCGCCGCGGCGCACGCGTCGCGCTGGGCGGCGACGGCCAGGTCACGCTCGGGAACGTGGTCATCAAGGCCACCGCACGCAAGGTCCGCCGCATCTTCAACGATCGCGTGCTCGCAGGCTTCGCGGGCGCGACGGCCGATGCCTTCACCTTGTTCGAGCGCTTCGAAGCCAAGCTCGACAAGCACCAGGGACAGCTGCAGCGCGCTGCCGTCGAGCTGGCCAAGGACTGGCGCTCCGATCGCATACTGCGCCGGCTCGAGGCGATGCTGGCGGTGGCCGACGCGACCTCTTCGCTGGTGATCACCGGCACCGGCGACGTGCTCGAGCCCGAGTACGGCATTGTCGCGATCGGCTCCGGCGGCGCGTACGCGCAAGCCGCCGCACGCGCGCTGCTCGAGCATACCGAGCTTTCCGCCGACGACATCGTCAAGCAGGCGCTGACGATCGCCGGCGACATCTGCATCTACACCAATCAGAACCACGTGATCGAGGTGCTCGGGTGAGCGTGGACACCACCGCACGCGACGTGATCATCGTCGGCGCGGGCCTTGTCGGCCTTGCGCTCGCCGCGGCGCTGGCGCGCGCCGGCTTGAGCGTCACGATCGCCGATCGCGGCAGCGTTGCGACGTCCGCGGCGCCGCGCGATGCAGACGGCGGCGCCTGGGACCAGCGGGTTTACGCGATCAGTCCGGGCAGCGCCTGCTTCCTGCACAGCATCGGCGCGTGGCAGCTGCTGCCGGTCGAGCGTATCGCGTCGATCGAAGCGATGGACGTGCGAGGCGACGACGGCGGACGCATCGAGTTCTCCGCCTACGAGCTGGGCGAGCGCGCGCTGGCGTGGATCGTCGAGAACCGCGAGCTCAATTCCGCACTGGTCCAGGCGGCGCGCGGCATGCCTGGGGTGGACATCGTCGCGCCGTGCTCGCCCGCGGCTATCGCCTGGCGCGCCGGGGCGG
>JBDTNP010000082.1:0-2028 GCA_039933695.1 Betaproteobacteria bacterium
GATATCGGCGCGGCTGATCGTCGGCGCCGACGGCGTTCATTCGTGGACGCGGGAGCAGGCCGGCATCCGAGCCGTCCCACGCGCCTATGGCCAGTCCGGCGTCGTGGCCAACTTCGCTATCGAGCGCGCGCATCGCGGCCGCGCTTTGCAATGGTTTTTGCGCGACGGCAGCGTGCTGGCTTGGCTGCCGCTGCCCGGCAGGCGAATCTCGATCGTCTGGTCGGCGCCGTCGGACCTTGCCGCCGAGCTGCTGGCTCTCGATGCGGCGGAGCTCGCCGCGCGCGTCGCCGAAGCGGGCGGCCGCGAGCTGGGCGCGCTGAAGGCGATCACCCCGGCGGCGGCGTTTGAGCTTTCGTTCCTGAAACTGCCCGCTGTCGTCGGCGAGCGGCTGGCGCTGGTCGGCGACGCCGCGCATGGCGTGCATCCGCTCGCCGGGCAGGGTGTCAATCTCGGGTTCGGCGACGCCGCGGCTCTCGCCGCGATACTCGGCGCGCGCGGTCCGGTGAGCGATGCCGGCGCCGCGATACTTCTCGAGCGCTATGCCCGCCGCCGTGCCGGCCCGGTGCTCGCGATGCAGCTGGTTACCGACGGATTGGTCCGCCTGTTCGACGTACGGGCTTCGTGGCTGCGCATGCTGCGCAACCGGGGAATGCGCGCCGTCGGCGCGGTCGGAATGGTGAAGAGGCTGCTGGCTCAGCCCGCGCTACGGTAAACTGATCGCCAAAGGAGTTACGCAATGCCATTTTTCAGAGTCCTGCTGGCCATCGCGGCTTGCGCGCTGCTGGGCGCGCATGCCGCATCGGCGCAGACGCAGGACGCCGCGCCGCAGTCCGGCGTTACCGCGCCCGAGCTCGCGGCCGTCAAGGCGCTGATCGAGGCCAAGTTTCCCGGCGCCGCCGTCACCAACGTCGCGCGCTCGCCGTACTTCGGGCTGTACGAGGCGCAGTTCGACGATCGGATGATCTACACCGATGCGAAGGTCAGCTACGTGGTCGTCGGCGCGATCTTCGATGCCGACACCAAGCAGAATCTGACCGATGCGCGGCTGCGCCAGTTGAACCGCGTCGCGTGGGATCAGCTGCCGCTCGATCTCGCGATCAAGAAGGTCAAGGGCAATGGCGCGCGCAAGCTGGCGATCTTCTCCGACGCTGATTGCCCGTACTGCAAGCGGCTCGAGAGCGAGATGAAGACGCTCGACAACGTGACGATCTACACGTTCCTGTTTCCGATCGCCCAGCTGCACCCCGACGCGGCGCGAAAGTCCGCGCTGATCTGGTGTGCGCCGGACCGGTCCAAGGCGTGGGACGAATGGTTCGCAACGGGCAGGCTGCCGAACAACAAGGGCGATTGCGCGACGCCGCTGGCGAAGACCGCGCAGATCGGTCAGAAGTACCGCATCAGCGCGACGCCGACCCTGGTGTTCGCCGACGGGTCGATGGTGCCGGGCGCGCTGCCGCTGGACCAGCTCGAGAACGAGCTCAGGCAGGCCGAGGCAGCGACCAGGAAACAGCCGGCGACCAAGCCGTAGCGACGGCGACGACAAGCGTATCGAGGGAGACGACGTGGCGCTGATGGATTTCATCAAGAAACAGTTCATCGACATCATCGAATGGAGCGACGATTCGCGCGACACGCTGTCGTTTCGCTTTCCGGACGAGGACAAGGAAATCAAACGCGGCGCCCAGCTGATCGTGCGCGAATCGCAGATCGCGCAATTCATCTATCTGGGCCAGTTCGGCGACACATTCGGGCCGGGCAAGTATGCGCTGACCACCGACAACATCCCGGTGCTGAGCGATCTCAAGGGATGGAAGTACGGGTTCGAATCGCCGTTCAAGGCTGACGTCTATTATGTCGTCACGCGCCTTTTTACCGGCAATAAATGGGGCACGGCCAACCCGGTGATGATGCGCGACCAGGATTTCGGCATTGTGCGACTGCGCGCGTTCGGCATCTACGATTTTCACATCACCGATCCGAAGCTGTTCCTGAAGGAAGTCGCCGGCACCGACGATCATTTTCGTCTCG
>JBDTNP010000083.1:0-2732 GCA_039933695.1 Betaproteobacteria bacterium
CGTGCACGTCGAAAAGCCGTTCGGCGTGATCGTGCAGTACGGCGGCCAGACGCCGCTCAAGCTGGCGCGCGATCTCGAGGCCAACGGCGTGCCGATCATCGGCACGACGCCCGACATGATCGACATGGCCGAAGACCGCGAGCGGTTCCAGCAGATGCTGCATCGGTTGGGCTTGCGCCAGCCGCCGAACCGCACCGCGCGCACCGAGGCCGACGCGCTCAAGGCGGCCGAGGAGATCGGCTACCCGCTGGTCGTCCGGCCTTCGTACGTGCTCGGCGGCAGGGCGATGGAAATCGTGCACGAGCAGCGGGATCTCGAGCGCTACATGCGCGAGGCCGTCAAGGTGTCGAACGATTCACCCGTCCTGCTCGACCGGTTCCTGAACGATGCGCTCGAGATAGACGTCGACGCGCTGGCCGACGACGACGACGACGGCGGCGGCAAGGCGGTCGTCATCGGCGGCATCATGGAGCACGTCGAGCAGGCCGGCGTGCACTCGGGCGATTCGGCGTGCACGCTGCCGCCGTTCTCGCTCTCGCCCGCGCTGCAGGACGAGCTGCGCCGGCAGACGGTCGCGATGGCGCATGGCCTCGAAGTCGTCGGCCTGATGAACGTCCAGTTCGCGATCCAGTTTCCGCAGGGCATCGGCGGCGAGGGCGTCGTCTACGTGCTCGAGGTCAATCCGCGGGCGTCGCGCACCGTGCCCTACGTGTCGAAGGCGACCGGGCGGCCGCTGGCCAAGATCGCCGCCCGCTGCATGGTCGGCCAGTCGCTGGCGAGCCAGGGCATCACGCGCGAAATCGTGCCGCCGTATTTTTCGGTCAAGGAAGCGGTGTTTCCGTTCATCAAGTTTCCCGGCGTCGACACGATCCTCGGCCCGGAGATGAAGTCGACCGGCGAAGTGATGGGCGTCGGCGAATCGTTCGCCGAGGCCTTCGTCAAGTCGCAGCTCGCCGCCGGCGTGCGCCTGCCCCGGAGCGGCAAAGTGTTCGTCAGCGTCCGGAACCCGGACAAGCCTCGCGCGATCGAAGTGGCACGGATCCTGGCCGGGCTGGGCTTTACCCTGGTCGCCACGCGGGGCACGGCGGCGGCGCTCGCGGCCGCGGGCGTCCCGGTTGCCGCAGTCAACAAGGTCGCCGAGGGCCGGCCGCACATCGTCGACATGCTGCTTAACGACGAAATCGCGCTGGTGATCAATACGGTCGAGGAAAAGCGCAGCGCGATCCAGGACAGCTACGCGATACGGCGCGCGGCGCTCAACGACCAGATCCCGACCTATACGACGATGGCCGGCGCGCGCGCGGCCGCGCTGGGCATCCAGGAGATGCGGGAGCTGGTCCCGTATTCGATGCAGGCGCTGCAGCAAAGATTGCACTAGAAACGAGAATGACCATGAGCAGGACTCCACTGACCAAAGCCGGCGCGGAAAAACTCAAGGAGGAGCTTCGCCGTCTGAAGACGGTCGATCGCCCGGCGGCGATCGTCGCGATCGCCGAGGCGCGGTCGCATGGCGACCTGTCGGAAAATGCCGAGTACGACGCGGCCAAGGACCGCCAGGGTTTCCTCGAGGTGCGGATCAGGGATATCGAAACGATGCTGGCGCAGGGAGAGATCGTCGACCCGGCCCAGATCGATGCCGACGGCCGCGTCGTGTTCGGCGCGACCGTCGACCTCGAGGACCACGCGTCCGGGGATCGCGTCTGCTATCAGATCGTCGGCGACGACGAGGCGGACATCAAGGCCGGCAAGATCTCGGTCAACTCTCCGATCGCGCGCGCGCTGATCGGCAAGCACGCCGGCGATACCGCCGAAGTGAAGGCGCCCGCGGGCCTGCGGGAATACGAGGTGCTTGCCATCCGATACGTCTGACGGCGAGCGCACGCGTACCGCGGCTGCGCTCTATTTGTTGCGGCCGGCGACCAGCAGCACGACGCCGACGACGATCGCGCCGACGCTGGCCCAGAGCGGAACGTCGACGGTTTCCTTGTCCTTGACCGAGAGCGTCAAGGGCCCGACGTTGGCCGTATGCGTTTCCTTGGTATAGGTGAACGTTCCGTACGCCAGGCCGAGCACGCCGGCAACGATCAGGATGATGGCGAGAATTTTGACGGGGCCCATGCGTACCTCCGGTGGTTGAAAGCGTCGGCCTCGACCGCGGTCGACGCCGCCATTCTAGGCTCTAGCGCGCGTGCGCGTTTTCAGCTGCTGCCGCGGCGGCGGCGTGCGCGCTCGCCCGGAGGCTTCGCAGCAGGCGGCCGTGCGGCGCCGGCGGAAGGTAGCCGTGCGGTCGTGCGTGCGGTCGGTGCTCGCGGCCGCCGGGCTTGCGGCGTGGATTTGGCCATTGTCTTGTTCGTTGGACGGGCTGCGGGGCGCCGCTTGCCGCGCGGCTCGCCGGGGGCGGGCTCGCGGGCGCGGCGGACGCGGGCGGTATGCGGCGCTTCCTTGGGCCGCGGCGCGGTGGCCGGAGGCTTTTCGGGCCCCTCCCGCCACAGCACCAGCAGCTTGCCGATATGCTGGACTGGCGTCGCGTCCAGCACCGCGCATATGCGCTGCAACATGGCATCGCGCTCATCGCGCTGGTCGCTGAATACCCGAACCTTGATCAGTTCGTGCGCGAGCAGATTGACGTCGAGCTCGTGCAGGACCGCGGGCGTCAGTCCATGTTGGCCGATGCTCACCACCGGATGCAGATGATGCGCCTTGGCGCGGAGCGCCCTGCGCCGGGCGGGAGC
>JBDTNP010000084.1:0-4236 GCA_039933695.1 Betaproteobacteria bacterium
TGTTCGTCGCGCAATTCATCGGCTCGCCGGCGATGAACATCGTCAACGGCAGGCTGCGGCGCGGCAGCGGCGCGGCGTTCGTCGAGGCCGAAGGCGGACTTCGCTGGCCGCTCGGTTCGACCGCGGGCACCGACGGGCAGGCGGTCGCCTACGGCATCCGCCCCGAGCATCTGTCGCTGGCCAACGGCGGCGGCGCAGACGCCGTGCCGGCCGAGATCACCGTCGTCGAGCCGACCGGCGCCGAAACCGAGCTTCTGGTGCAGGCGGGCGAGTCGCAGATCGTCCTGGTGACGCACGGACGGCTACAGGTCAATCCGGGGGACAAAATCGGCTTGCGCGTCGATCCGGCGATGGTGCACGTATTCGATCAGGCAACCGGACAGCGGCTTTCCGCATAAGCTTGGCGCGAGGACAAAAGCCGCCGCCCGTAACGCGCTCCCCACAACCGATCGGATAACCGACGAGCATGGCAAAAAAGCCTCGCAAGCCAGCGGCACCGCTTCGTTCCACCGCGTGGTTCGGCCGTCACGACCGCGACGCTCTGGTGCACCGGTCCTGGATGAAGAACCAGGGCATACCGCACGACCAGTTCGACGGCCGGCCGGTGATCGGCATCTGCAATACCTGGTCGCAGGCGACGCCCTGCAACGCCCATTTCCGCGAGCTGGCCGAGCACGTTCGCTCCGGCGTGCTCGACGCCGGCGGCTTCCCGATCGAATTCCCGGTGATGAGCCTCGGCGAAACGATGATGCGTCCGACGACGATGCTGTTCCGCAACCAGGTCGCGATGGACGTCGAGGAGTCGATCCGCGCCAATCCGTTCGACGGCGTCGTGCTGATGATGGGCTGCGACAAGACGACCCCGGCGCTGCTGATGGGCGCGGCCTCGTGCGATCTGCCGACGATAGGCATCTCCGGCGGACCAATGCTCACGGGCAGCTTCCGTGGCGAGAAGCTGGGGTCCGGCACTCACACCTGGATATTCACCGAAAGGCTTAAAACCGGGGAGATGACCGCGGCAGACATGGTCGAGGCCGAGGCGTGCATGTCGCGCTCCGCCGGCCACTGCAACACTATGGGCACCGCCTCGACGATGGCCTCGATGGTCGAGGCGCTGGGCATCGGGTTGCCGACCAACGCGGCGATTCCGGCCGCCGACTCGCGGCGCAAGGTGCTCGCGCGCATGGCCGGCCGTCGCATCGTCGATATGGTCCGCGAAGATCTGCGCATGTCGAAGATTCTGACCAAGAACGCGTTCGAAAACGCGATCATGGTCAACGGCGCGATCGGCGGCTCGACCAATGCGGTCGTCCATTTGCTCGCGATCGCCGGCCGCCTCGGCGTCCCATTGTCGCTGGATGACTGGGACCGCCTAGGACGGGACATGCCTTGCCTGGTCAACCTGATGCCGTCGGGACAATACCTGATGGAGGATTTCTTCGAGGCGGGAGGCCTGCCGGTGGTGATCCGCGAAATCGGCAAGTTCATCCATAGGAAGGCGCTGACGGTCAACGGTCAGTCGCTCTGGGACAACGTCAAGAACGCGGTCAACTACAACGAGGCCGTGATCACGCCGCTGGCGAAGCCGTTCAAGCCGCTGGGGGGTATCGCGGTGCTGCGCGGCAATCTTGCACCCAGAGGCGCGGTGCTGAAGCCTTCGGCGGCGAGCCCCAGGCTGCTCAAGCACAGGGGCCGGGCCGTCGTGTTCGAAGACATCGACGATCTGCACCGGCGCATCGACGATCCGAAGCTCGACGTGCGCGAATCCGACGTGCTGGTGCTGAAGAACTGCGGCCCCAAAGGCTATCCGGGTTTCCCCGAGGTCGGCAATTTCGCGCTCCCTGCGAAACTGCTGAGAAAGGGCGTGACCGACATGGTTCGCATATCGGACGCGCGCATGTCGGGCACCGCGTACGGAACGGTCGTCCTGCACACCGCGCCCGAAGCGGCCGCCGGGGGCCCCCTGGCGCTGGTCCAAAACGGCGACACGATCGAGCTCGACGTCGCGAAGCGCCGCATCCACCTCGACGTGTCGGACGCCGAGCTTGCACGGCGCAAGTCAAAATGGAAGGCGCCGCCTGCGCACGCCGGACGCGGCTGGGTGAAGCTCTACTGCGAGAACGTGCAGCAGGCGGACCTGGGAGTCGACCTCGAGTTCCTGGTCGGAAAGTCCGGTGCGAAGGTGGGGCGACCCAGCCACTAGCCTGCCGCCGAAGGCGCTCGCCTCGCGACTGTCGCGCCGCTATTGTTCGCGCCGACGGGCCGATTGCCCCTACAATGGAGGCAGACGCGGCGTCGGCGCATCGGAACGTCTCCGCTGCGATACCGAATCGCCCTGATGCGATCCTACGGGAGGCTTAGCCTTGGCAAAACCCAACTATCAGTACCAGAAAAGGCAAAAGGAACTGGAAAAGAAGAAAAAGCAGGAAGAAAAGCGCAAGCGCAAGCTGGAAAAGACCGACGCCGAAACTGCTGCAGAAGGCGCAACGCCTCCGGTCGAAGGCGAGACGCCCCCGGCTTAAGTCGCACTCGCGCGCGCCCCCGGCGGGAATGCGAGGAGAACACGGACGCTGCCGGCGAGGCGGGCCCTCATCGACGCGCGATTGCAGCCTCGGGCCGGTGGCAAACGAGACTAGGCTGCCTCGCGCGCGCGCATCGCCAGCCTGACCCCGACTATCACGAACACCGCGCCGGCCAGCCGATGCAGCGCGCGCATGCGCTGCGGAAGGCCGTTGACCCGTCGTCCGATTCCCGCGGACGACCAGGCGACGAACAGGTTCCAGACCAATCCGGTTGTATTGAACACGGTGCCGAGCAGCAGAAATGCGGCCAGACGGTGTTCGGCTGAACGGTCGACGAACTGCGGCAGGAAAGCCAGGAAGAACAGCGCGACTTTCGGGTTCAGCACGTTGGTCAGCATCCCCTGCAGGAAAATTCGCCTGAGCGACGTCGGCGCGATCGGCACCGCAGCAGCGCGCGGTGAGGCGGGTCCGGTGCGCCACAATCCGATCCCGATATAGATCAGGTACGCCGCGCCGGCGAGCTTGACCGCGGTGAACGCGGCCGCCGAAGTCGCCAGCAGCGCCGAAAGGCCCAGCCCCGCGGCGACGATGTGCACGCAGCAGCCTGCGGCGATGCCCAGCGCCGCGACTGCGCCTGCGTTGCGCCCCAGCGTCGTAGCGCGGGTGACGATGTAGAGCGTGTCGGCGCCGGGCGTGAGGTTGAGCAGGATTCCCGAAGCGACGAACAGCGCGAAGTCGTGGATCCCGGGCATGCGGTGTCAGTGCTTGGAGTTGCGAAGGCGATGGCGGCAAGCGCCGACGTGAGCTTTCAGAACTTGCCGTACTTGTGATAGGCATCGACCGGATCCATGCCGCCGATCAGCGCACGGCGCATCTCGCTTTCGGTCGAGACGACGGCTTCGGTCCGCGCGACCGCCTCCTCGACCAGGCGGCTCGGCACGATGACGACGCCGTCGCGATCGCCGAGCATGTAATCTCCGGTCGAAATCGTCACCTCGCCGATGACGACTGGCTCGCCATAGCAGTCCGACATCCAGCGCTCGACGATATCGGCCGGGGTCAGGAACGCGCAGAAGACTGGAAAGCCCTGTCCCAGCACGAGGTCGGTGTCGCGCGAGCCGCCGTCGACGACGTAGCCCAGCACGCCGCGCGCCTGCAGCGTCTGCGCGGAGAGCTCGCCCATCAATGCAACCTCGTGATTGTTCGGCTGGCAGACGACGACGTGACCGGCCGGGGCGCGCGACAACAGCGTGCACCACGACAGCAGCGTCTCGTCGCGCGATCGGGTACGGTCGATTCGGCCGGATACCGTCCACACCGGACCGGCCAGCCGCGTGCCCGGCGCGATCGCCTTGATCGCCTGCGGCAGGACGCAGCGCTCGTGCCCCATCATGCGCAGCACGTCGTGCACCGCGCCCGTATAGCACCGCCCGAGCCTCTCGGTCAGCGCGTCGGGCCGCCCGGCCGCAGCTTGCGAGGCCAAGTCAGAACAGCGTCAGCTGAGCGCGCTGCGCCGCGCTGACCGGAGGCTTGAAGCGCGACGTGTCCATCGGCGCGCGCTCGCGATTGAGGTTGAGGCGGCGCGCGGCGATGTCGAAGCGGCGCGCGATCAGCTCGGCGAATTGCCCCTGGCCGCGCATGCGCGAGCCGAAGCTTGGATCGTTGTCGCGTCCGCCGCGGATCTGCTGGACGATGCTCATCACGTGCGCGGCGC
>JBDTNP010000085.1:0-2062 GCA_039933695.1 Betaproteobacteria bacterium
GTGGAATGAGCTCGCCGATCCCGACGTGCGAGCCCTGGCCGCATTGATTGCATCGCCGCTGCTGATCGCCGAGGACGCAGCGCCGATCGCGACCTTGAGCGATGCCTGGCGCATCGAATCGCTGCGCTTGCGGCACCGCTGGCTGCTCGACCTGGACGCGGCGCCGCAACGTCTGCGCGAACACCTGGCGGCTTCCAACGCGCGGCAACTCGGCCGTTACGCCGAGGCGCTGTGGCGCTTCTGGTTCGCGCACCTGCCCGGGGCCCGTCTGCATGCCGCCGGCTTGCCGGTCAAGGACGCGATGGCGGTACGCGGGGAATTCGACTTCATCGTATCGCTGCCCGGGCTCGCCGAAGTGCAGCACCTGGAGATGGCGTACAAGTTCTATCTGTACTGCCCACCGGGCGATGACTTCTCACGACTGTTCGGACCCAACGCCGCCGACCGGCTCGACCGCAAATGGCAGCACATGCTCGACGTGCAACTGCCGCTGTCACAGACCGCGCTCGGCCGCGCGGCGCTGCCGCGCGACGTCGACTCAGTAATACCGCGAGCCTGCCTTCAGGGCTGGTTGTTCTATCCGCTGGCGACGGGATCGGCGCCGCCGATCGCCGGTGTCTCGTCGGCGCACTGGCGCGGCTGGTGGTGCCGGAGCGACGACTGGCGCAGCCCCGGCGCACCCTGGACGGAGCTTGCCCGGGCGTGGACGCTGCTGCCGCGCCGTGCGTGGATCGCGCCGGCGGCGATCGATGATCCGGACGCCATGCTCTCGCCGGAGGCTTGCCGGGCCCGCATCGATGCGCATTTCGCCGCTTCGTCGCAAGCGCAACTGATCGCGGGCCTCGAACGCGCCCCGGACGGCATCTGGCGGGAGACGGTCCGCATATTCGTCGTGGCGCCGCACTGGCCGCGGGGCAGCGCCGCGGCCTAAGGCCACTGAGGCCGGCGATTCGGGGGAGCCTATGCACTGCTTTGCATTGTGGGTGGAATTCGACTTGCATCCCGGCCATCTGGCTGCGTTTCTCGAGGCTGCACGGCTCGACGCCCAAGGATCGGTCGACCACGAGCCCGGATGCCGGCGCTTCGACATCTTGCAGGATCCGGCCGTGCCCGACCGCGTGTGCTTCTACGAGGTGTACGACGACGAGGCGGCGTTCCTGCGCCACCGCGAAATGCCGCATTTCAAAACTTATTTCGCGGCGACCGAGCCGATGATCGCGGCCAAGCGCGTCGCCAAGCTGCAGGTCGTCCAGCGCGGCAAGGTCTAGGTCGCGCCCGCCCTAGCCATTCAGTTGCTGCAGGGCCTGGTCGATGCGTTCGACGGCGACGATGGCGATGCCGTCGATCGTCTGCCTCGGCTTGTTCGCCGCCGGGATTACCGCGCGGGTAAAGCCGAGTTTGGCCGCCTCGCGCAAGCGCTCCTGCCCACGCTGCACCGGCCGGATTTCGCCCGCCAGACCAACCTCGCCAAATACAAGAGATTTAGCTCCCAGTGGCTTGTTTTTAAACGATGAATAAATAGCCATCAGTACGGCGAGATCAGCTGCGGGCTCGCCGATGCGGACGCCGCCTACGGCATTGACGAAAACATCGAACAGCCCCGTCTCGACCCCGCCGTGGCGATGCAGCACCGCCAGCAGCAGCGCCAGGCGCTGCGGGTCCAGGCCGACCGCCAGACGCCGCGCCAGTCCGCCCTGCACCGGGTCGACCAGCGCCTGCACTTCGACCAGCAAGGGCCGCGAGCCCTCGATCGTCGCCAGCACGCAGCTCCCGGCGACGGCTTCCGCATGCTGCGACAGGAACAGCGCCGACGGGTTGGCCACGCCTTTCAAGCCGCGCTCGGTCATCGCGAATACGCCGAGCTCGTTCGCGGCGCCGAAGCGGTTCTTGATCGCGCGCACCAGGCGAAAGCTCGAATGCGTATCGCCTTCGAAATACAGCACGGTGTCGACGATGTGCTCGAGCACGCGCGGGCCGGCGATCGCGCCCTCCTTGGTCACGTGGCCAATGATGATCAGCGCGGTGCCGGTCGACTTGGCGTGGCGCGTGAGCTGCGCCGCGC
>JBDTNP010000086.1:0-4049 GCA_039933695.1 Betaproteobacteria bacterium
GGACGCCGGCCGCCGCGTCCAGGGCAGGCCGGCGCGGCCGATGTCGGCGGCCGAAGCGGAATAGGCCCGGGCAATGGCGCTCGATCTCGTTCCGCTCTGGGCCGGTATCCTCGCCCTTTCCGTGTTCATGTACGTGCTGCTCGACGGCTTCGATCTGGGCATCGGCATTCTGTCGCCGTTCGCGCCGGATGATGCGAGCCGCGACCAGATGATGGATTCGGTCGCACCGGTCTGGGACGGCAACGAGACCTGGCTGGTCATGGGCGGAATCGCGCTGCTGGCCGCGTTTCCCCTGGCCTTCGCGATCATCATTCCGGCGGTGTACTTCCCGATCCTGTTCATGCTGATCGGGTTGTTGTTTCGCGGCGTTGCCTTCGAGTTTCGCCACATGTCGTCGACGCGCAGGAGGCTCTGGGACTGGTCGTTCCACGCCGGATCACTGGTCGCCACTTTCGCACAGGGGGTCGTCCTCGGCACTTACGTGCAGGGCATTCCGATCGATGGCCGGCACTTCAGCGGCGGCAGCTTCGAATGGGCGACCCCGTTCGCGGTGCTCACCGGCCTGGGACTCATCGCGGGCTACGGACTGATCGGCGCCTGTTGGCTGGTGATGAAAACCGAAGGCGAGCTGCAGAACTGGGCGCGCGGCAAAGCGAGGCTGCTCACCTTCGGCGTCGCCGCGTTCATCGCGATGGTCAGCGTGTGGACGCCGCTGATCCAGCCGCAGATCCAGCACCGCTGGTTCGCGTGGCCCAACCTGCTGCTGCTCTCGCCGGTGCCCGTGATCACGCTGGCATTATTCGTCTGGCTGCTGCGTGCGCTCAGATCGGGCCGCGAGGCGACGCCGTTTCTGCTCGCGCTGGGGCTTTTCGCGATGTGCTATCTGGGCTTGGGCATCAGCATTCTGCCGATGATCGTTCCCTACACAGTCACGCTCTGGGCCGCGGCTTCATCGCCGAAGTCGCAGGCTTTCCTTATGATAGGAACGCTGTTCCTGCTGCCGATCATCGTCATGTATACCGGGTGGTCGTACTGGGTGTTTCGCGGCAAGGTGCGGGCGGGCGAGGGTTACCACTGATGCCCGGCCGGGCCGACCGCGCTCGCGTTCCCGTCCGGCCGAGCGAGCCCTCGTCGTGAGCTCCGCTACGGCATCGCGTCCCACCGAGGCGCCTGCGGCGGCACTGGCGGTCGCCGATGCCGGCGACCGCCGCGAGCTCAGGTTCTCCGGGCGGCTCGATGCGTATTCGATTGCCGCCGTCTGGCACGACGCGCTGGCCGCGCTGGCTGCGGCTCCCGAGCGCGCGATCGTCATCGATGCGTCGGGCGTCGACTACTGCGACGGCGCCGGCGTCGCGCTGCTGATCGACCTGCTGCGGCAACCTCGCGCGGCCGATGCACCGACGTCGATCGCGGGACTGCGACCCGAATTCCAGGCGCTGCTCGACCAGTTCGACCCGGCCGCGATGCAGGTGCCGGTCGAGTCGCACGTTACGCGGATCAACGTCATCGCCGAGATCGGGCGCGCTGCGGCGATCACCGGACGCGACATACGCGACCAGGTCGCATTCATCGGGGAAACCGCGACTGCGCTGTGGTATGCGGCCAAAAACCCGGCGCGCGTCCGCTGGAAGGACGTCTGGTATACCTGCGAGCAGGTCGGCGTCAATGCGCTTCCGATCGTCGCTCTGATCTCCTTTCTGCTCGGTATCATCCTGGCCTTCCAGGCCGCGGTGCCGATGCGGCAGTTCGGCGCCGAGCTCTTTGTCGCCGATCTGGTCGGGTTGTCGATTCTGCGCGAGCTCGGACCCTTGATGACGGCAATACTGCTGGCTGGACGATCGGGCGCCGCGTTCGCCGCCGAGATCGGCACGATGAAGGTGAACGAAGAGTTGAACGCGCTGACCACGATGGGACTCGATCCGGTGCGCTTTCTGGTCGTGACCCGGATCCTCGCGGCGCTGCTGATGATGCCGCTGCTTACGCTGTTCGCCGACCTGATAGGCATCCTCGGGGGAGCGCTGACGATGATCACCTTCAACATTCCGATCGTCAGCTTCCTGCACGAAGTCGACAGCCTGGTCGATGTGAAAGACTTGCTGGCCGGACTGGCAAAAGCGCCCGTATTCGCCGTCCTTATCGCCGGTGTCGGCTGCCTGCGCGGCCTGCAGACGCAAACCGGGGCGAGCGCCGTCGGCATATCCGCAACGCGTGCGGTCGTCTCGAGCATCGTCCTGCTGGTTGTCGTCGACGGCATCTACGCGTTCGTCTACTATCTGCTCGACATTTGACTCACACCCCCGCATGCCCGCCGATCCGATCATCACCGTGGAGCACCTGACCGCCGGGTACGAAGGCAACGTGCTGATGCAGGACATCAACTTCAGCGTCCATCGCGGCGAGGTCTTCATCATCCTGGGCGGCTCGGGCAGCGGCAAGAGCACGCTGCTCAAGCACATGATCGGGCTCTACCAGCCAATGGCAGGCAGCATCCGGATCGAGGGCGACGATATCGTCACCGCCGAGGGTACGGCCCGGCGCGCGATCCTGAACAAGATCGGCGTGATGTACCAGAGCGGCGCGCTGTTCGGCTCGATGACGCTGCTCGAAAACGTGCGCCTGCCGCTGGAGGAATACACGGCGCTGGACGGCGCCGCGATGGATCTGATCGCGAGGATGAAACTGCAGCTGGTCGGGCTCGATGCCTTTTGCGGCCACATGCCGGCCGAGATCAGCGGAGGCATGCAAAAGCGCGCCGCGATCGCGCGCGCGATGGCGCTCGACCCGATGATCCTGTTTCTCGACGAGCCATCGGCCGGGCTCGACCCGATCACCTCGGCCGAGCTCGACCAGCTGATCCTGCGACTGGCGAAGAGCCTGCGCATCACCTTCGTCGTCGTCACGCACGAGCTCGCCTCCATCTACACGATCGCCGACCGGGTGATCATGCTCGACAAACGCACCAAAGGGATCATCGCCGAGGGCGACCCGAAAGTGCTCCGCGACACCAGCGACAATCCGTGGGTGCGGCGGTTCTTCCGGCGCGAAGTCGCCGCCGAACCGGCGTAACCGGCGATGAGCGCACAAGCCAACTTCTTCAAGATCGGATTGTTCGTCATCGGCGGGACGCTGGCGCTGGTGCTGCTGCTGCTGATCCTCGGCTCCGGCCAGTTGTTCCAGTCGAAGGTCACGATGGAGACCTATCTGAACGAGTCGGTCCAGGGCCTCGAAGTCGGCTCGAAGGTCAGGTACCGCGGCGTAGTCGTCGGCGAGGTGCGGCGCATCGGTTTCACCTACAACGTCTACGAACAGGATCAGCCGATGCCGGTGCGGCTGCGTTACGTGATGATCGAGGCGACTATCTTGCCTCGGCTGATAGGCGGGCGTGCAGGCGGCGACATCACGCGTCCGGACACGGCCAAGGTCGAGATCGATCGCGGCTTGCGCGTTCGGCTCGCGCCGCAGGGCATTACCGGGACCAGTTATCTCGAAATCGACTACGTCGATCCGAAGACGAATACCGTGCTGCCGATTACCTGGACGCCTAACAATCTCTACATTCCGAGCGCGCAGTCGACGGTTACCGCTTTCATCGCCGCCGCGTCGGACATCATGGGACGGCTGCAGAAGCTCGACCTCGAAACGACGCTGGCCAACGTCAACAAGCTGCTGGTGACGACGAACAGCCGCATCGATGCGATCGACACCGCCAAGCTGTCGCAGAGCGCGACGCGAATGATGGACAAGATCGACCGCAAGCTCGATCAGCTGGCGGTCGACAAGATCAGCAGCGACACCGTCGCGCTGCTCGCAGAGTTGCGCACGACCAATCAGCGGCTGGGAGCGGTGCTCGATGATCCGGCGATGAAGCGCCTGCCGTCCGACGCCGACGCCGCGCTGGTGCAGCTTAAGAAAACGCTCGAGGATCCGAATCTGGCGAAGTCGATCGCGCACCTGCAGAGCACGCTGACCCACCTCGACCGGCTTACCGGCAGCGGCGAAGCCGACCTGAAAAAGGCATTCGACAACCTACGGCAGCTCACCGAAAACCT
>JBDTNP010000087.1:0-9834 GCA_039933695.1 Betaproteobacteria bacterium
GGGGATCAAGTCCCCGGGAGATCTCATCTTCAGGCACGTTTCCCGCTTAGATGCTAATCGGACATCGGCCGCTCCCATAACGCGAGGCCCTTGCAGGTCCCCCGCTTTCCTCCGTAGAGCATATGCGGTATTAGCCCGGCTTTCGCCGGGTTATCCCCCACTACGGGATACGTTCCGATGCATTACTCACCCGTTCGCCGCTCGCCGCCAGGGCTCAGTTGCCTGAGTCCCGCGCTGCCGCTCGACTTGCATGTGTAAAGCATGCCGCCAGCGTTCAATCTGAGCCAGGATCAAACTCTTCAGTTCAATACCTGTACAAGACTTCACTCATTCTGACGTCGACCAAGCCTTCCGCTTTCGCTTCCAGCTTCGTCACGAGCCAAGCAGCCTTGTCAGCCACCCAACCCGCTTCCTTCAGCATGAGTACTTCTCGTGATGCTTATCGAGCCCTCGAATCCCCAGCCACCAGCACCCGCCAGAGTCGCCCCCAGCCAGCACCCGCACCCAGACACTCAAGGCCGCCATCACCCCAAGTACCCACACTTATCGGTTGTTCACGTTGTTAAAGAGCGTGCTTACGCCGGGTCGAGCAACAACGCCGGATTCGGTCGAGCGGAGGGGAGCACTTATAATGATTCGAGCTCGACATTGCAAGCATCGAGCGACGTCGCCCGAGTGATTTTGCCTATGGCGATCGCGGCGACGGCGCGCCCTGCCACATAATTCAGACACTTCGCAAATGACCGCGACCAAGCCTATCGCGCTTGCCGCACCCGACCCGGCGATCGCGCTATGGCTTTATCCGTTGGACTGCGACAGCGCCGAATCGCGCGAGCTTGAGCGGTCGTTATCGCCGCCGGAAATCGAGCGCGCGGATCGATTCGGCACGCCGGCGCTGCGAGCGCGCTGGATCGCCGGCCGCGCGACGTTGCGCAGTCTGCTGGGCGCTGTGCTCGGCATCGATCCCGCAGCGGTTCCGCTGCGCCGCGGCACTCGCGGTCGTCCCGAAGTTGGCGCCGAACATGTGCTTGATTTCAATGTTTCGCACACCGACGACATGGCACTGATCGGCATCGCCGCCGGATTGCCGCCCGGCGCACGCATCGGCGTCGACATCGAGCGCGAGGATCGCAGGGTCAACGCCGACGGGCTGGCGCGCAAATTCATGACCGAACGCGAGCGCGCAGGAATGGCCCCTCTCGACGAAGAGATGCGCCGTCGCCGCTTCCTGCAACTGTGGACATGCAAGGAAGCGATGAGCAAGGCGACCGGAGATGCCCTTTCGGCACCGTTTCGGGACATCGACGTGAGCCTCGATGACGGGCCGCGTTTGATCGCGGGGCCGGCGCCCTACGAAGCCGGCCGCTGGCGCCTGGTGAGTGCCGCGGTACCGGCGGGACTCATTGCCACGATCGCCATCTGGCGCGGCGCCTGAGTTTCGGCATTTTGCTGCTTGGTTCAAGCTCCTGTCGCGTCGACCGCCGCAGGTTTGGCGTACTTCCATTTCTTCTGCAGCCAAAGCCAATCGGCCGGGCTCTCGCGTATGTCGTGCTCGAGCATGCGCGCGTACCGTTCGACGACCAGTTCATCCGCGCCCTCATCATATGGGGGTTCGGCCAACGGCGTCAGGCGCACCGAGTAGTGACCTCGCCGCAGCCGTCGCATGGTCACGTAGAGAACCTTCGCGTCGAGAAATCGCGCAATCTTGCCGGCGCCGACGAAAAAGGCCGTGTCCTGTTCAAGGAAACGCGTCCATTGCCGCGGATCGTTTCCCTTCGGGGTCTGGTCCGCGATCAGCGCGTAGACTCGTGGTTGTCCGGCCCGGCTCAGTAGATCGAAAATGAAATCCTTTCGCGGAACGAAGCGGCTGCCGAAGCGCGCGCGTGCCTCGCGCAGAAACCTGTCGACCGCTTCGACACGCTGCGGCTGGTAGACGACGTCGATCGTGATGCCGAAATGCGCGCCGGTCGCGAGCGATAGCCATTCCCAATTGCCGAAGTGAGCGGTCAGCAGAATCACCGATTGCTTTGCATCCACACAGGCAGTGACGAGCTGGGGATTTTCGATCGTGACGCGGCGCCGCAGTGCGTCGGCGCTCGCCCCGTAGCCCCAGAACGCCTCGAACAGCGTATCCGAAAGATTGCGATACGAACGCCGAAGAATGACGGCGCGCTCGTCTGCGCTCTTGCCGGGAAAAGCGTTGGCGATATCGATCTCAGCACGATCGCGCCGCCAGCGCAACACGCGAAAGGCGACGAAGTAGACGACCGCGCTCCATGTGTAGAGCAGCGGCAACGGCACGCGCGTAAGCGCCTTCAGCAGGAACTGCATCGGGTTCGATAGCCGGTAGTCAAGGCCGCTCGCAGCACCGCGCGAATATAGACGAGCGCGTCGACCGGAGCAATGCGCAAGGACAAGCGCATCGCGCACGCGCCGTCATGTCCGCTCAGGCGACCGCCACCAGCCGCTCGAGCGATTCCGGATCTTTCAGCAGCTCGTCGCTGTTCGAGCGGTGAACGATCCTGCCGCGGTCGAGAACGATCGCCTGGCGCGTAAGCTGCAGGGCAAGGCGCGCGTGCTGCTCGACGACGATCACTGCGAAATCCTGCGCCCGCACCAGTTCGCCGATCAGCCGCACCAGCTCCTGGACGATAATGGGCGCGAGTCCCTCCATCGGCTCGTCGAGCAGCAGGAGCTTCGGGTTGGTCATCAATGCCCTCGCGATGGCCACCATTTGCTGCTCGCCGCCCGACAACTGGTTGCCGAGATTGCGCTTGCGTTGTTCCAGCAGCGGAAACATGCGGTACACGCGATCGATCGTCCACGGTCCGGGCCGCGCCACGACGCTCAAATGCTCGTCGACGGTAAGCGACGCGAACATGAACCGCTCCTGCGGTACCCACCCGATGCCGGCATGCGCACGCCGGAACGTCGGCACGGCCGTGACGTCTGCGCCTCGCCAGGCGATCGTACCGCTCTTGACCCGCGTCATGCCCATCAGCGTCAGCAGAAGCGTGGTCTTGCCCACGCCGTTGCGGCCGAGCAGCGCAAGACTGCCTGCTTCGTCGAGGTCGAGCGAAACGTCCTCGAGTATGATCGAATCCCCGTAGCCCGCGGTCACGCGATCGACGGCAAGCAGCTTAGGCATGCACCGCTTCCCCCAGATAGACCTCGCGCACGCGCTGGTCGCGGGCGATTTCCTCCGGCGAGCCTTCGACCAGCACCGATCCGCCGACCAGGACCGTGATTCTTTCGGCGAACCTGAATACGAGATTCATGTCGTGCTCGATGAAAATGATCGAGACCTCGCGGGGCAAGGCCGCGATGACGCCGAACAGCTCCGCGCTCTCCGCCGCCGGTATTCCCGCCGCAGGTTCGTCGAGGAGCAAAACCCTGGGGTTGGTCGCGAGCGCGAGCGCGATTTCCAGCAGGCGTTGCTTGCCGTAGGGAAGCATGCGCGATTCCATCGCCGCGTCCTGGTCGAGACGCAATCGCGCGAGAATGCTGCGCGCCTCGTCAATCTGCGGCAGCGCGCGAGATGCCGAACGCCACCAGACGTTGCCTTCGCCGCTGCGTTCGCAGCAAGCCAGCACGACCGACTCCAGTACGGTCAGGCCCGGAAACAGCGTGTTGATCTGGAACGTGCGCGTCATCCCGCGCTTGACGCGGGCGTGTTGCGCCAATCCGGTCACCCTTTCCTCGCCCAGGTAGACGTCGCCTGCGCTGGGCGCCAGCACGCCGGTCAGCAGGTTGATGAATGTGGTCTTGCCGGCGCCGTTCGGCCCGATGATCGCGTGTCGCGCGCCGGTTTCGAACGCAAGGCTGATGTCCGAATTCGCCTTGAATGCGCCGAACGACCGGGTCAGACCCTCGGTGCGCAGCGCGTAAGTCATATCCGCTTTCCCATCAATCGGCGGCGCAGGCCCAGCGTTCCGCCGATCAGTCCGCCGCGGGCGAACAGGACCAGCAGAACCAATAGCATGCCCAGCCAGAATTGCCAGTACACCGCGCTCAGATTGGAAAGGTAGTCCTGCAGCAGCATGAACGTCGCAGCACCTACCAGCGCCCCGTACAGGTAGCCGGCGCCCCCGAGCACGAGCATGATCATCAATTCGGCGGAGCGGGGAAACCCGAGCGAATCGATCCCGACAAATTGCGTCGTCTGTGCCAGCAGCGCGCCGGCGATGCCGGCGATGCCGGCACCGATCGTGTAGATCGCGATCAGCTTGCGCTGCACCGAGACGCCGATCGCGGGCATCCGTCGCTCGCCCTCACGAATGCCGCGCAAACTGAGGCCGAACGGAGATCGCACCAGCGTCCGGGCAAAGCAGAAGATGATGAACAGAACACCCAGGCAATACCAATAGGCGGTCTTGCCGTTCAAGCCGAAGGCGAACAGGCCGAACAGCTTGTTCATTTCGACGCCGGACAGGCCGTCGACCCCGCCGGTGATCGACGATGCCTGGTTCGCCGCCTCGTACAGCATCAGCCCGATGCCCAGCGTCACCATCAGGCGCGTCAGGTCGTGCCCGCGCACGACCAGGAAGCTAGTCAACAGGCCGACCGCCGCCGCTGTGGCCGCTGCCGCGGCGAGTCCGCTGATCGGCTCGCCCCACCCGTGCTTCGCGAGCAGGCCCGCGGTGTAGGCGCCGATGCCGAAAAAAGCGGCGTGCCCGAGCGAGATGATCCGCGCGTAACCCAGGATCAGGTCCAGCGACAGCGCGAACAGGCCGGCGATAAAGATCTGGCTGGCGAGCGTCAGGTATCGTGGAAAAAGGAAATACGCCGCAATGGGCACCAGCCAGAAAGCGATCTCAAGCGGTTTCCAACGCGCAGTCGGCAATGCGCTGGTCGGGACGCCCGCAGCCTTTCTTCTCACGCCCGTCTGCCCACGAGCCCGCGTGGAAAGACCAGCAACATGATCACCATCACGAAGTAGATGATGAACGAGCCTATCTGGGGAACGTAGTACTTGCCGGCGACATCGAACACGCCCAGCAGGATGGCGGCGATCAGCGGGCCCTTGATCGTTCCCGCGCCGCCGACGGCGACGACCAGCAGGAAGTACACCATGTATTTGAGGGGAAACGTCGGGTCGAGGCCCAGGACGTCGATCCCGAGACCGCCGCCCATCCCGGCCAGGCCCGACCCCAGCGCGAAGGTCAGGCTGAAGACGCGAAAGACGTTGATACCCAGTCCTGCGGATGCCTGCTGGTTATCGACCGACGCGCGGATCGAGGCGCCAAAACGGGTGTGCTCGATCAACCAGTTAAGTGCAAGCGTTACGGCGACGACGACCGCGATCAGGAACAGGCGGTAGGAGCCCAAGTCCAGGCCGAAGACGTGAACCTGCCCGCGCAGCAGCTCCGGCAGTTGCACCGGTTGCTGCTGCGAACCGAACACGTAGGTCGCTCCGGCCATCGACATGAACACCAAGCCGATGCTGAACAGCACCTGGTCGAGATGCGTAGCGCGATACAACCTTCGGTACAGGGTTCGCTCGAGCACCGCGCCGGCGAGCGCCGCGGCGGCAAACGCCACCGGCAGCGAGGCCAGGAAGGGAACACCGAGGCGCGTCATCAAGACAACGCAGACGTAGCCACCCAGCATCGCGAAGGCGCCGTGCGCGAGATTGACGAAGTTCATCAAGCCCATCGTCACCGACAGGCCGATACTGATGATGAACAGAAGGCTCCCGTAAGCGACGCCGTCGAACAGCACGCCGACCAGGTTGCCGATCATCGTGATCCCCGCGTCGCCGCAACCTCCTCAGGCGCTCGGATCCTTGACGTTGTCGATCTTGTCGAACTCGATGTTCCAGTAGTGCCCGTCGCGCATCTCGACCTTGCGCATGTAGACCGTCTGGATCACGTCGCGCGTCGCCGGATCGATCGACATCGGTCCGCGTGGGCTGGTCCATGCCATGCCCTTCATCGCCGCGACCAATTTCTCGCCGTCCGTATCGCCATTCGTCTTCTTCACGGCTTCGTAGATCAGATGCATGCCGTCGTAGCCACCGACCGACATGAAGTTCGGACGCATGCCGCCGTTCGCCTTCATGAAAGCGTCGACATAGGCTTTGTTCTCGGCCGACGGATGCGCTGCCGAATAGTGGAACGAGCTGACGATACCCAGCGCAGGCGAGCCAATCGCATCGAGAATATCGTCGTCCACCAGGTCTCCGGTGCAGATAAGCCTGATGCCCGCAGCGGCCAGCCCGCGCTCGGCGAACTGCTTCATGACCGCCGTTCCCTGCCCGGAAGGGACGAATACGAACAACGCGTCAGGTTTGGCGTCCTTGGCGCGCTGCAGGAACGGCGCGTAGTCCGGACCCTGCAGCGGCGTACGGAGCGACTCGAGCACGGCACCGCCCCCGTCGGTGAAGCGCTTGACGAACGTCTTCTCTGCGTCGAGGCCGGGAGCGTAGTCGGTCACCAGCGTCACTACGCGCTTTATATTGTTCTTCAGTGCCCATTCGGCGATTGGCGCGGTCACTTGCGGCAACGCGAAACCCGCACGCACGATAAACGGCGAGCGCGTGGGAATGATCGACGTTGCCGCAGCCATGATGATCATCGGCACCTTGGCTTCGGTCGCCACCGGCGCCGTTGCGAGCGCCAGCGGCGTAAGTCCGAACCCCGCCAGAATGTTGACGTGGTCTTGCACGACCAGCTCCTGGGCGATGCGCTTGGTGACTTCGGGAGCGCCGGTGTCGTCCTTGACGGTCAACTCGACCTTGCGACCGGCCACCGTATCGCCGTTGCGCGCGATGTAGAGCCTGCACGCTGCCTCGACCTGCCTGCCGGTCGACGCGAACGGTCCGGTGAGGGGCAGGATCAGGCCGATCTTCAATGGGTCCGCGGCCATTGCCAGCCGCGGCAGCGACGCCGCAGTTGCCACGGCGGCGATGCCGGTCAGCCATTGGCGTCGATTGCTCGAGAATTTCTGGCGCATATTCGTCCTCCTTGTTTTGCGTGATAATCTGCCTTGGTGCGCACGCCGGCCGGGGCCGGATAGTCATCGGTCAGGACGGCAACCGCGGATGGACCGCCGTAGCATATATGGCCCGCGCCCGTCCGCCCATGATAAACGCTTTGCCGCGCACCGCGCCCACCGGACGCCGTGAAGCGTCCGCGCTCGCCTTGGAGGAATCACGATGAGTACGCGCACCAGGCCACCGTTTCGCGCCGACCACGTCGGCAGCTTCCTGCGCCCGGCAGCGCTGCTCGATGCCCGCGAGCGCAACCGCAACGGCGCCATCGATCGCGCCCAACTGCGCGGCGTCGAGGATGCGGCGATCCGCGACATCGTTCGCTTTCAGGAAGACCTCGGTTTGCAAGGCATCACCGACGGCGAGTTTCGCCGCACCTACTTCCACATCGACTTCCTCGAGCAGCTCGCAGGCGTCGAAACCAAGGGCGGCATCGCGGTAAACTTTCACAGCAGGGCCGGCAACATCGACTTTGCGCCACCGGTGATGAAGGTCACGGGGCCGGTTGGGCACGTCAAGCCCATCCAGGTCGATGATTTCAAGTTCCTGCAATCGGTGACGCACCGCACGCCCAAGGTCACGATTCCGTCACCGACGATGCTGCATTTTCGCGGCGGACGCGAGGCGATCAGCCGCGACGCGTATCCCGACATGGAGGCATTTTTCTCCGACGTCGCCGCCGCATATCGCGCCGAGATCGCGGCGCTGGCCGACGCCGGCTGCCGCTATCTGCAGCTCGACGATACCAACCTGGCTTACCTGTGCGACGAGAAGATGCGCGAAGGCGCGCGCCAGCGCGGGGACGATCCGAACGAATTGCCGCGCCGCTATGCGCGGCTCATCAATGCGGCGATAGCGGGACACCCGGCCGATATGACGGTTTGCGTGCACCTTTGCCGCGGCAACTTCAAGAGCGCCTGGGTGGCCGAAGGAGGCTACGAACCCGTAGCCGAGGTGTTGTTCAACGAATTGCAGGTCGACGGCTATTTTCTCGAATACGACGACGCGCGCTCGGGCGACTTCGCGCCGCTGCGCTTCGTGCCCAAGGGCAAGGTCGTGGTTCTCGGGCTCGTCACCACCAAGCTCGATACCCTTGAGTCGAAAGACGCGCTCAAGCGCAAGATCGAAGAGGCCGCCAAGCGCGTGCCGCTGGAGCAGCTCTGCCTGTCGCCGCAGTGCGGATTTTCCAGCACCGTGCATGGCAACCAGATCGCCCGCGAGGCGCAGGCGGCGAAGGTCCGCCTCGTCGTCGAGACCGCGCGCGATGTCTGGGGCACTGCGTAGCGCGACGCTCCGGGGATAGCGCCGGCCCGCTGGCCGGCGCCACGCCATTTTCAAGGCTGCTTGCCCGGATCCTTCTGGTCCGGGTACTTGTCGAATTCGACGTTGTAGAGCCCGCCGTTCACCTTTTCCACTTTACGGATGTAGACGGTCTGGACGACGTCACGCGTTTCCGGATCGATCGAGATCGGACCACGGGGACTATCGATCTTCATCCCTTTCAACGCCGCCATGATCTTGTCGCCATCGGTCGAGCCGCCGGTCTTCTTCAGCGCCTCGTAGATCGCCGCCATGCCGTCGTAGCCGGCCGCCGCCATGAAATTCGGCCGCAGCTTGGTGCCGTTGGCCTCTTCATACGCCTTGCGAAACGCGCGGTTCTCCGGCGAATCGTGAGCGGCCGAATAGTGGAAGCTCGTCGTGAGCCCGAGCACCGGATCGCCCATCGCATCCAGCACGCCGTCGTCGGTGATGTCTCCGGTGGCGATCAGCTTGATCCCGGCTTCCGCAAGTCCGCGCTCCTTGAACGCTTTCATGAACGCGACGCCCTGCGCGCCCGCGGGCAAAAACAGGAACACGGCTTCGGGCTTGGCATCCTTGACGCGCTGGACAAACGGAGCGAAGTCGGGGTTCTGCAGCGGCGTGTGCACGCTTCCGACCATCTTGCCGCCGGCAGCGGTGAACGCCTTGGTGAACGCCGCTTCGGCATCGAGTCCGGGACCGTAGTCGGCGACCACCGTGTAGACGTCTTTGATGCCGTTTTTCGCCGCCCAGATCGCCATCGGCTGGGTGATCTGCGGCAGCGTCATCGACACGCGCGCGATGTACGGTGACTTCGTGGTGATGATCGATGTCGCGGCATTCATGATGATCATCGGCTTCTTGGCCTCGGTGGCGACCGGCGCCACCGCCATTGCATTCGGCGTCAAGCCGAAGCCGACCAGGAAATCGACGTTGTCCCGCGTGACCAGCTCCTGCGCCAGGCGCTTGGCCACCTCGGGCGCTGGACCGGTCGTGTCGCGCTGGATGATTTCGATCTTCTTGCCGGCGACGGTATCGCCGTGCTGCTTGATGTACGCCTTCATGCCGCCGTAAATCTGGCCACCGTAATCGGCGAAAGGACCGGAGAATTCGGCGACCAGCCCCAGCTTGATCGTGTCCTGCGCCTGCGCGAGGCCGGCAACACCCAGGACCGCGGCCACAATCAGAAGTTTTCTTGCGCTCGATGCGATTGACATTTCATCCTCCTGTTTAACTTCGACCCTGCAATAAGGTTCCGGCCCGCATCGCGGTGGATACCGCCGCCGAGGCAGCGTGCCGGAATGATGTCTCAATCTTCATTCAAATGGCAGTCCTACGTAATTTTCGGCGAGCGACGCCGCAGCCGCGCGCGACCCGACGACATAGTCGAGCTGCGAACGTTGCAGCCGGTGCTGAAAGCCGTCGTCGTCGGGGAAGCGGTGCAGCATCGAGGTCATCCACCACGAAAAATGCTCGGCACGCCAGACTCGCTTCAGGCATGTCGCCGAGTACGCGTCGAGCAACTCACTGCCTTTGCCGCTGCA
>JBDTNP010000088.1:0-14032 GCA_039933695.1 Betaproteobacteria bacterium
CCGGCATCGCGCACAATGACGCTGAATGGCGTCGCGAAGATGGTATTGATCGTGGCGACCTGGGGGTTTCCCGTCTGGATGCCGATCGAACCAACGGTTATGAATGTGGAAGCGTTGGTGAAGATCGAAATCGTATTGTCATAGGCGTTGGCGGTCACTAGATCCGGTTTGCCGTCGCGATTGAGATCTTTGCTTATGAGAGCATTAGGATGCCCACCGACGCCAAAAGTCAGCGCCGACTGGAAGGTTCCGTCGCCATTGCCGATCAGCACCACGACGCTGTTATCGAAGCGATTGGATATGGCTACATCCGCCCAAGCGTCTCCGTTAAAGTCGGCGACGGTCACGCTTGCTGGGCCACTGCCTGCGGGAAAGCTGGTCGCGGGACCGAATGTTCCGTTGCCATTGCCTAATAGGATTGAAACATCGTTGCTGAAGTCGTTCCCAACCACCAAGTCAAGCTTGCCATCGGCGTTAAAATCACCGATCGCTATGGCATCGGGATACGAGCCGGTGGCATAGTTAACGGCGGCACTGAACGTGCCGTTGCCGATCCCTAACAGGATAGACACAGAGTTGTTGTCTCCGTTGACCACGGCTAAATCCGGCTTCCCGTCGCCGTTGAAATCGCCGACCACGACACCGTAAGGGCTCGGCCCCGTCGCATAACTCACCGGTGCGCGGAAAGATCCGTCGCCGTTGCCAAGAACAACAGTCACGGTTTGGCCGGTGGCACTGCCGTAAGTACCGTTAGCCACCACAAGATCTGCCTTGCCATCGCCGTTGAGGTCCGCGACAGCGATGCTATTCGGAACAGAGACGATAATTGTGCTGCGAAGGGTGAATGTTCCATTACCGTTGCCGGAGTAAATCGTGATTGCATTACCAGAAATATTGCCAATCGCGAGATCCAGCTTACCGTCGCCGTTGAAATCACCGGCCGCGACTGCGTCTGTGCTACCACCTGACTGTACCGCGGCATTAGGAACGAACGTTCCGTCGCCGTTGCCGATCAGAATCGAGACATCGGCGGCGAAAGCATTGGCTACGGCGAGATCGAATCTGCCATCGTTGCTAAAATCTTCAGCCGCAATGGCGGCCGGGAAGGTGTCTGTCGGGTACGTCCGCGCGGCAGAAAACTGCGGTACCGCCATGACGACAAAACTCTGAGTGACGCCAGGCGCAGCTAAATAGGAGCCGTTACCGGGCTGCGTGCCCTGAATAGTGCACGTCCCCGCAGCCCCTAGTGTCGCCGTGCCAACGCTAACTGTACAAACCGCAGGCGTGAGCGACGAAAAGCTCATCGCCAGGCCGGATGAGGCTGTCGCAGACAGAGAGATCGGCGACGCGTTGATAAGCTTGTTGCCGGGTGAAACGAACGTGATGGTCTGGGTCGCTTGCGTAACGGTGAAGCTCTGGCTTACGTTAGGCGCCGCGTTATAGTTGCCGTTGCCCGCCTGCGCAGCTTGAATGGTGCATGTTCCGCCGGCTCTGATTGTCACCGTGCTGCCACTTACGGTGCATACGGTCGTGGTGAGTGAAGAGAACGTTACTGCCAGCGCGGATGAAGCTGTGGCATTCACGGCAAACGGCGCGACACCATAAGTATGATTGGCGAGCGCGGAGAAAGCGATGGTCTGATTTGCCTTTGCGACAGTGAAGGTTTGACTGACACTCGGCGCGCCGTTGTAGCTTATGCTGCCGGCCTGCGCCGCCTGAATTGAGCAAGTGCCGCCCGTCCGGATCGTGACCGTACTGCCACTGACCGTGCACACCGTCGCCGTCGTCGACGTGAAAGTCACCGCCAGCCCGGACGAGGCCGCAGCGCTTACGGTAAATGGGACGACACCGAACGTCTGGGTGGCCAAGCCTGCAAACGTAATGGTCTGGCTCGCCTTCGCGATCGTGAAGCTCTGGCTCACCGCGGTCGCCGCGAGATAACTGGCGTTGCCCCCCTGTGATGCCTTGATCGTGCATGCGCCGCCGGTGACAATCGTTACTGTGTTGCCGCTCACGGTGCATACGGTTGTGGTGCTCGACGAAAACGTCACTGCCAATCCCGAGGATGTCGTCGCGCCGACGGCGAACGGCGGGTTGCCGTAGGTCTTGCCCGCCAATACCGCGAACGCGATTGATTGCGCGGCCTTCGCAACGGCAAAACCCTGATTGACGCTCGTCGCGGCGTTGAAATTGCCATTGCCGCCCTGGCGTGCCTGGATCGTGCAGGTACCGCCGGCAACGATAGTGACCGTCGCGCCGCTCACAGTGCATACGGCAGTCGTCGTCGAAACGAAGCTGACCGGCAAACCCGACGACGCAGTGGCGCTGACGGCGAATGGTGCGGCCCCGTAGGTCTTGCCGGGGAGCGCCGCGAATGCGATCGTCTGCGCCGCTTTGCCGACCGTGAAGCTCTGGTTGACGTTTGGAGCGGCCGCGTAGGTAACATTACCCGCCTGCGACGCCTGGATCGTGCATGTCCCGGCCGCAAGGACAGTTACAGTCGCACCGGCAACCGAGCAGGTTGTGGCTGTCAGCGAAAAAAAACTGACGGCCAGCCCCGACGACGCGGTGGCGCTGACGGTGAAGGGTGCCACGCCAAATGTCTTTCCGCCCAGCGCGGCGAAGCTGATCGTCTGAGCGGTCAGCGCATTTGCGTCGAGCGATGCCACGAGCGAGCCGGCCTGCAGCAGCGCGACCGTCGCCGAACGCGCGAATGCACGCATGCCGCGGTGGTCCGCCGCGTTCGGCAAGTGCGTCCATCTCATCCGCGCTTCTCCTGGCAAATCGCTCGGGCAAAATCGATCGAACGCAGTGCGTTCGAGATTTGGCGCAAGTCCGGGCACGCTACGCCGGTCGGCGTCATCAGCGCAGCTGACAGTTCCTACAGGAACGCGATCGGGGTCGGTTGCCGTGCGGCGCCCTCTGGACACTCGCCGCAGAGTAGAAAATGCATGTAACTCTTGCCGCGCAGACCTCGGCGCGGATAGGCCAAAGGTACTAGGCCGATCGCCGGAAAGGTTTAGGTCTCGCCGAACCGGCAGCGCAATGGAAGGACAGACCCGGCACCGCTCTTGCTTGACCAAAGCTGTCCTGACGCGCGATCTCCATGGCCAAACAAATACCTCACGCACCCGAAGTTTCATCACTCTCCGAGCTCGCCGAGGCGCTCGACGCTTGCCGCCGCTGCGATCTGTGGAAGAACGCGACGCAAGGTGTCCCCGGCGACGGCGCCGCGCACGCGCGCATCATGCTGATCGGCGAGCAGCCGGGCGACGAGGAGGATCTGGCGGGGCGTCCGTTCGTCGGTCCCCCCGGCAAGCTCTTCGACAAGGCGCTGGCGGAGGCGGGGGTCGACCGCAAGCAGGTCTACGTCACCAACGCGGTCAAGCACTTCAGCTGGTTCCCGCGCGGCAAGCGGCGGATGCACAAGACGCCGACGCAGCAGCAGGTCGCCGCCTGCCTTGACTGGCTGTGCCAGGAGCTGCGGCTGGTCAAGCCGAGCATTATCGTCTGCCTCGGCGCGACTGCGGCCAAGGCGCTGCTCGGGCCCTCGGTCCGGGTCACCGTCGATCGCGGCAAGTGGCTGGAGAGCGAGGCCGAGCATGTGATGGTCACCGTCCACCCGTCGTCGATCCTGCGCGTCCCGCGCGAGGACTTCGACGCGGCCTACGCCGCGCTGGTCCGGGACTTGAAGCTCGTTTCCCCTTTCGGCTGACCGCGCCACTGCGACATGTGACTGCCGGCTGGCGCCGCTCACGGATCGGCGAGCCGTGGATGACAGCATTCGTCTTACGGCCGGCACTGCGGCGACCTACACCAAAATAGGACGTGTACGGATTGGCTCGCCCGCCGCCCGGGGAGACTATGGCTACGGGACCGAGAGTGCGGCAGGCGGGCGACACGAATAGCAGATCGCGAAAAGCCACGCCCTCCGGCAAACCCGGGGACCGTTTTCCGGGGACCGTTTTTCGTCGAAGCACTTTTTTGTGAGGAGTTTTTCTATGGTTACCCAAACGAATCCGTACGGCTCGACCACCCAGGAGCGGTCGGGCGCACAGATCATTCCTTCCGACAATCCGGACAACAGCGGTCCCGGCCCCGAAGTGATGGACGCCGCGACCCTGATCGGCGACAAGGTAGTCAATGCCGCAGGCGAGGACCTGGGCAAGATCGAAGCGATCATGCTCGACGTGACCAGCGGCCGGATCGCGTACGCGGTGCTGTCGTTCGGCGGCTTTCTGGGCATGGGCTCGAAGCTTTTCGCGATTCCGTGGGGCGCGCTGACGCTCGACGCACGCGAGCACGGTTTCGTCCTCGATGTCAGCAAGGAAAAGCTCGAGAACGCCGAAGGTTTCGACAAGGATCACTGGCCGAGCATGGCCGATGCCAACTGGGCAGCCGAAATCCACTCCTATTACAACGTCACGCCGTACTGGGAAGACGACGAAGAGGGCCTTCGCGAGCACCGTTCGACCAGCAACATCGCCGCCGGGGAGCCGAAGGTTTATTGATGCGACTTGGCCCGGCGACCCCGGCAGCTTGATGCCGGGGACCGCCGGGATGACCCGTCCTGAATCTCTCCGGCAGGTCGTGGGGACGCCGGCAGAAATGCCGGTCGCACCAAGGGTCAAATGATGTCGTTGAAGGACGAAATCCGCCTGGAGGCGGAACTACGGGCAGCAAAGATTCTGCTGTCCGCGCTGATGCGCAAGACCGACGCGCAGGATTTTCGCCGGGTGTTCGAGGACGCCGTGGTGCGCGAGACCGCCCATATGCTCGAGCGCGGGGCCCGCAACGAGGCGATCCGCGCCTTCGAGGACGCCGCCGGCGAATGGTCAATCCACTCCCGCGCCCTGCGCCATAACGGCGCTGCCGAGGTGGGACGCGGCAACGGGAGCGGTAACGGCCGGTCGCAGCGCCAAGGAAGTCACTGAAGTCACTGAGTCGTTCCGGGTGTGGCGCTCTCGCTACGTCGAGAGCTGCCCAAATTTCCGGTTTTTTTGCGATACTCGGTACCGGCGCTGCAAGCCGTGGTTTCGGCCGCTGCAGCGCGGGGGCCGATGCGATGACCGACACCAATGCGCGGGACGCCGATGCTATCCGGTACGCGGTGCTGCGCAAGCTCGCCTCCGCGATCCGGCACAGCCTGATGGGCGATCTGCAGACGATTCAGTTCTCCGCCGAGCTGGCGGCGCGCATGATCGACAGCGGTGCGGGCGGCCCGAAACTCGACGAGTGCATCAAGATGTTGCCCGAACAGACGCGGGCCGCGGTCAACAGCTGCCGCGCGATGATCGAATGGCTGCGCCCCGACGAAAAGGCGGCCACCGCCGTCGACGAAACGCTGCGCCAATGCCTGAAGGTCGCCGGCGACGACTGGTCGCTGCGCGGCATCGAGGCATCGACCGACATCCGCAGCGGCGGCGTGATGGTCTCGAAGCCGATGCTGCGCGAGCTCCTTGTCACCTCGCTGCTGACGCTGGTCGACACGCATCCGGGCCCGATCGATATCGCCATCGTGGCGGAGGCGAACGGCGATGAAGTCGTCGTCAGCCTGTCCGCCAGGCAAGCCGGGCGCAAGACGCAGTTCCCGCCGATGACGCTTTATCGCGCGCTGACCTATGACGACGTGATGACGATCGGAAACGCGGTTCGCGTGCCATGCGCCTGTGCCGACGGGACGATAAGCTTTCGGCTGCCGGCGATAGCGGCCCCTGCTTAGCCGTCGCTCGGACGACGCGCCGCCGTCAGGACGCGGCCAGCCTGATGTGCCCGCGCCGGGGATTGGATGCCAGCATCCGCAACAGCGATGAAGGCTCGAGCGGCTTGACCAGGTGATGGTCGATGCCGGATTCGCGGGAGCGCTGCTTGTCGGCGTCCTGTCCCCACCCTGACACGGCGATGATGGTCATTTCCTTGCCTGTGGCTTCGCCGCGCAGCCTCTTCGCCACATCGTAGCCGTTCATCTTCGGCATGCCGATATCGAGCACGACCGCATCGGGACGATATTCGCTGGCGACTCCCACCGCTTCGACGCCGTCGTAGGCGATCCGGACTTCGTGCCCGACCATCCGCAGCAGCGCCGCCAGGCTCTCCGCCGCGTCGCGATTGTCGTCGGCGACGAGGATGCGAAGCGGCGACGCACCGGCCGATGACTCGGTTTCTCGCGCCGCGGGGTCCTCGGCTGCTTCCGGCCGCGCGGCGCTCAGCGGTATGCGGACGGTGAAGGTGCTTCCCTTGCCGACGCCGTCGCTGGACGCGCTGATCGATCCGCCATGCAACTCCACCAGCCTCCGCGCGACGGTCAGTCCGACTCCCAGCCCGCCGTGCGAGCGGTCGATCGAGCGGTCCGCCTGCATGAACATGTCGAAAATCCGCGGCAGCATTTCGGCCGAGATGCCGATCCCGGTGTCGCGAACGCAGATCAGGGCGTCGGCGCCATCCTGCGCGATCGTGAGCCAGATGTGGCCGGTCGGGTCGGTATATTTGGCGGCGTTATGCAGCAGGTTGGAAATCACCTGCGACAGGCGGGTCGCGTCTGCCTCGACGTAAATCGGCATCGGCGGCATCGCAACGGCGAAAGCCTGACCCGAAGCGGCGAGTACGGGACGACTGGTTTCCAGCGCCGTATTCACCACCTCCGTCAATGACAGGCGGGTCTTGCGCAGCACGATCTTGTCGCGGCTGATGCGCGACACGTCGAGCAGATCGTCGACCAGGCGCGTCATCTGGTTCATCTGCCGGTCGATCACCTCCAGCATCCGGGTGATTTCGCGCGCCGGCGGAGATTTCAGCTGGAGCACGTGTACGGCGTTGCGGATCGGCGCCAGCGGATTGCGCAGCTCATGCGCCAGCATCGCCAGGAATTCGTCCTTGGCGCTTTCGGCGCGCTTGCGCTCGGTGATGTCCACGAGTACGTTGACGGCGCCCAGCAACTCGCCCGAGTCCCCGCAGATCGGATTGGCGTGCGCAAGCACGGTTGCACGAAAGCCGTCGGGCCGCTCGATGATGATCTCGTGCCCGTTGAATTCTTTGCGCTCCTGCAACGCCAGCGCCATCCAGCATTGATTATGGGCGATGGGCGAGCCGTCGGCGGCGTACAGCTTGAACGAGCCGCAGAACCGATCCTGCGGATCGTTGAGCTTGGGTTCTCGCCCCCAGACACGCACGGCGTGGCCGTTGAAATACGTGATCAGGCCGTCTTTGTCGCACATGTACGCGCTGACGGGGAGGCGATCGAGCAGGCGGCGGAATTCGGCAAGCCCGCGCGGTGAGCTGGAGGCGAGCCGCAGCGTGCCAGCAGTGCCAGAAACGGGCTGAGATTCCATGGGGAGCTTGTCCAATAGCGGTTCGACCGCAATAGTAATGGCAATCACCCGGAGTGGATGTAGGCCGCGATCCTAGTTTTTTGTAGGAGGACCCCATTTTTGGATAGCGGCCGAATGGCCAACTGGTCGTCGCACCGGATGACGACGCCGCAGCAAGGCGGGCGGGATATTCCAGGCTTTCGCAGGTGCGATGTAAGACAGGTTCCTACGGCGGCACTTCAACGCACCGACGCCAGAACAAGACGCCCGCCGATGGCCAAGGCCCGCCAGCCATAGTCAGAATGCACAGGCTCGTTCCAAGGAGAGACGATTGCTCGTTTGCCCGTACGACGTGCATTGGTGCGACCGCCCCGGTTGCAAGAGCGCGTGCGAGCTATCGGGCGAGAAACCGTTGCTGCAATGCGTCGGCTGCGGCGTTCTGATTATCCGTCCGGTGGCGCACGGGCTGTGCGTCGATTGCATAACCGTTCACGTCGTCGAGCAGGAGAAAGGATAGATCATGGCTCGCTCGCTCTGGAAGGGTGCGATCTCGTTCGGCCTCGTCAACATACCGGTCGAGCTTTTTCCCGCGGAAGAGCGGAAGGGATTCCAGTTCTCGATGCTGGACAAACGCGACCTTTCGCCGGTCGGATACAAGCGCTACAGCAAGAAGAGCGGCAAGGAGGTCGAGTGGGCGCATATCGTCAAGGGCTACGAGTACGAAAAAGACCACTACGTCGTGCTGTCGGATGAGGATTTCCGGCGCGCCAACGTCAAGGCCTCCCGGACCATCGACATCAAGGCGTTCGTGCCCGCCGCCGAAATCCCGCCGCAATATTACGAAACGCCGTACTACTTGGCACCCGCTGATCGCGGCGAAAAGGTCTACGCGCTGCTGCGCGAGACCTTGCGCGCGACCGGCCGCGTCGCCGTGGCGCAGGTCGTCATTCGCACGACGGAGCACCTCGCCGCCGTCGTGCCCCAGGGGCGCGCATTGATGCTGATCACGATGCGACATGCCGACGAGGTCCGCGGGGCGAGCGGCTTCGAGCTGCCAGCAGAGGGATTGAAGAGCGCCGGCGTCAGCAGCAAGGAAGTCGATCTCGCCAAGCGCCTGGTCGACGACATGACCGAGCACTGGAAGCCGGAGGAGTTCAAGGATACCTATCACGAAGACCTGATGCGTCGCATCCACGAAAAGATCAAGGCCGGGGAAACCAAGGAGATCACCAAGCGCAGTGCCGACGAAGGCGAGGAGCCCCGTTCGGCGAAGATCATCGATCTCGCCGCCTTGCTGAAGCAGAGCCTCGACAAGGGCGCGACCCGAGGCAAACCGGCCGACGCGCGCCGTTCGAAGGCCGAGACCGGCAAGCCGGCGCTGCGCATGGTCGCCGCGTCGCGCGGATCCAGCCGCTCGGCTGCCAAGCGCAAGCGGGCCTGAACGTCGCGGTTCGACAGGCATGGGACTGGAACGCTACCGTGAGAAGCGCAATTTTCGGGCGACGCCCGAGCCGCGTGGCCGTGTCGCTCGCGCCAAGGCGAAGGAGTTGAGCTTCGTCATCCAGAAACACGCTGCAAGTCATCTGCACTACGACTTCCGGCTCGAGTTGAACGGCGTCTTGCTGAGCTGGGCGGTGCCCAAGGGCCCGAGCCTCGACCCGCACGACAAGCGGCTGGCGATGCACGTCGAAGACCATCCGCTCGAATACGGCGGCTTCGAAGGCATCATTCCGCCGCGCCAGTACGGATCGGGTACGGTGATGGTATGGGATCGCGGCACCTGGCATCCGATCGGCGATCCGGTGGCCGGATATCAGAAGGGGCATCTCAAATTCGAGCTCGACGGCGACAAGCTCAAGGGCGGCTGGGCGCTGATCCGCACGCATGGCAGCAAGTACGGCGGCAAATCGGGCAAGCAGGCCTGGCTGCTGATCAAGGAGAGCGACGAGTACGCGAAGGAAGGCAACGCGGCCCGCATCGTCGATGAGAAGCCCGACAGCATCGTGTCGGGCCGCAGCCTGGACGAGATTGCGCGCGACAAGTCGAACGAATGGCATTCGAATCGTTCGGTCGCGGCGAATGTGCGCGGCGGCGCACTTGCCGATGTCGTCTCGACCCAAGCGCGCAAATCCGCGAACCCATCGGCCGGCAAAGCGTCGCGCTCAGCGGGCGCCGGCCGCGCCAACGGGGGAAACAAGGCAGCGCAGATGTCACCGGCATCGGCGGCCGGCGCGAAGAAGGCCAGGATGCCGGCGTCGCTGTTGCCGACGCTGGCCACCCTGGTCGACAGCGCGCCGACCGGCGACGACTGGATCCACGAAGTCAAGTTCGATGGCTATCGAATGGTCAGCCGAATCGACCACGGCGAAGTGCACGTCTACTCGCGTAATGGCAAGGAATGGACGGCAGCACTGCCATCGGTCGTCGCCTCGCTGCAACGGCTCGACGTCGACCAGGCCTGGCTCGACGGCGAGATTGCCGTCGCCGACGCGCAAGGGCTGACCAGCTTCCAGCAGCTGCAAAACGCGCTGTCCAATCCGCGCGCGAAGAACATCAGCTATTTCGTCTTCGATCTGCTCTACCAGGACGGCTACGACTTGCGCGGCGTCGCATTGACCGAGCGCAAGCAATTATTGCGCGCGCTGGTGGGCAAGTCCGATGCCGTTCTGCGCTACAGCGTCGACGTGCAAGGCTCGGGCGCCGAATTCTTCGAACAGGCCTGCAACTTAAAGCTCGAAGGCGCGGTTTCCAAGCGCGCCAATTCGGTGTATCGCGAAGGCGTGCGCACGCGCGACTGGCTGAAGGTCAAGTGCGCCCACCGCCAGGAAATGGTGATCGGCGGCTTCACCGACCCGCAAGGAAGCCGCAGCGGGTTCGGCGCACTGCTGCTGGGAATCTACGAAGGCGGCAAGCTCCGCTACGCCGGCAAGGTCGGCACCGGATTCGACGACAAGACGCTGACCAAGCTGCGGCCTGTCCTCGGCAAGCTCGAGCAAAAGGAAGCGCCATTCGTCAACCCGCCGCGCGGCTTCGAGGCCAAGGGCGCGCACTGGGTCAAGCCGCAGCTGGTGGCTGAAATCGCGTTCACCGAGTGGAGCAATGACGGGGCGCTGCGCCATCCGTCGTTCCAGGGCCTGCGAGAAGATAAGAAGGCGACCGACGTCGTGCGCGAGCAAGCGGCGCCGGACAAGGCAAACGATGGCGACGCCGAGCCGCGTCCGCGCAAACGGTCGACCGCCACGCGCGCCACGCCCGCCCGGGCAACTTCCACTCCGGCAGCGTCCACCCGCGTAACGTCCGTCGGCAAGACCGCGGAGGTGTCCGGAGCCTCGGCCGACACTATCTCCGGCATCAAGCTGTCGCATCCCGACAAGCCGCTTTTCCCCGAGGCGAAGCTGGTCAAGCGGGACATGGCGCTTTACTACGAGGCTATCGCTGACTGGATCCTGCCGCATCTACGCGACCGTCCGCTGGCCCTGGTGCGCTGTCCCGATGGCTGGAGCAAGCAATGCTTTTTCCAGAAGCACGCCGACAAGAGCGTGAACGCCGCGGTCACGCGGGTCCAAGTGCCGGAGAGCGACGGCACGGCCACCTATTTCGCCGCCAATTCCCTTCCTGCGCTGGTCGCGCTGGTGCAATGGGGCGTCGTCGAGCTGCACCCGTGGGGCTCGAGGAGACCGAAGCTCGATCGGCCCGATCGCCTGATCTTCGACTTCGATCCGGACGACGGCATCGGCTGGAAGCAAATCGTCGAAGCCGTCGGCCTGCTGCACACCCTGCTCGACGACCTGGGGCTCGAGGGTTTTCTCAAGACCACCGGCGGCAAGGGCCTGCATGTCGTCGTGCCGATCCGTCCGACGCTCGACTGGACGCAGGCGAAAGGCTTCACCAAGGCGGTCGCCGATCTCCTGGTCGGCACGTTCCCCGACCGCTTTATCGCGACGCTGTCCAAGGCGCAGCGCAAGGGCAAGATTTTCATCGACTATCTGCGCAACGCCGAAGGCGCCACCGCGATCGCGCCGTACGCGATCCGTGCCCGCGCCAAGGCGCCGGTGTCGACCCCGATCGCATGGAAGGAGCTGGACACCGATGTCCGCTTCGATCACTTCAACGTCCGTAATATCCCCGAGCGCCTGCGTGGCCTGCGCCAGGATCCATGGGCGTCGATCGGCGACGTCCGTCAGACGGTGACGCGCGCGATGTTCAAGCGCGTCCGTTACGAGGGCTAGTGGGATGAACGACGCGAGCGAACGCACGGCGGAGTCGGATGCGATCCTGGCCGCGGCCGGCCTGGTCTACGTGTCGGACGCGAGCCCGGGCATCCGGCGCATTCGTCAGGGCGACAAGTTTGCCTACATGCTCGGCGACGAGCAGCTGACCGACGAGGCCGAGCTCAAGCGCATCGCGAGCCTCGCGATCCCGCCCGCGTACGAGGACGTCTGGATCTGCCGCAAGCCCAACGGGCACCTGCAGGCGACCGGACGCGACGCGCGCGGCCGCAAGCAATATCGCTACCATCCGAAATGGCGGCTGTTCCGCGACGGCGCCAAGTTCGAGCGCATGCCGGCCTTCGGCGAAGCCCTGCCGCGGCTGCGCCGGCGCTTGCGCCGCGACCTCGCACTGCCTGGACTGCCGAGAGAAAAGGTGCTCGCGGTCATCGTGAGCCTCCTCGACGCGACGCGCGTGCGCATAGGCAACGCCGAGTACGCGCGCGACAACGACAGCTATGGCCTGACGACCTTGCGCAATCGCCACGTCCAGTTCGTCCGCGACGGGCGCTTGCTGTTCCGGTTCCGCGGCAAGGGCGGCGCCGAGCACGAGATCGCCGTCGACGACAAGCGGCTCGCGCGGCTGGTCCGCCGTTGCCACGAGCTACCGGGGCAGCGGCTTTTCCAGTACGTCGACGAGACCGGGGAGCGGCGGCCGATCGATTCCGACCAGGTCAACCTGTATCTGAAGGAAGCGATGGGCGACGATTTCACCGCCAAGGACTTTCGCACCTGGGGCGCGACCTTGCGGGCCATCGCGATCATGCACGGCACGCCGCTGCCGGATCCGGCCAGCGAGCGGGCGTTGAAGGCGTGCATTGTCGATGCCGTCAAGCAGGTCGCAACCGACCTGCGCAATACACCGACCGTCTGCCGCAAGTCCTACATCAACCCGCTGGTGTTCGATGCATGGCGAAGCGGGGCGCTGCACAAGGGAATCGGAGAGAAGATCGCCGGCGCGCCGCGCCGCGCTGAGCGCCTGGTGCCGGCGTTCCTGCGGCGCCAGGCGCGAAATGCCAAGCGGGCGTCAGCGCCCTCGCTCGCCACGACGCTCAAGTCTTCGCTGCGAACGCGACGCGTCAAGCCCAAACGCCTGGAGCCGTCCGAGCTGCGGGCCGCGGCCTAAGCGGCCGCTTGTCGGCTCGGTCCTTTGTCACTGTTGCCGGTACGTTTGTTAGCGCCTGCGTAATTCGTACATCGCACGCATAATGCAAATGCCGCATGATGCCCGTGAGTGCGCGGATTTTGCATGGCACGCGCCTTGCATTGGATTGTGAACGCGGCGATTCGCCGCTACCCACACCAAGGAGGGGCCATGCAAACTACAGCACCGCAAGCCGCGATCTACCGGCCGGAAACGGCTGTCGTCGCGGCGGGCACCGCAGGTAACGAGTCGACAAAGTCAGCGATTTCCTGGGCCGCCATCATCGGCGGCGCGTTCGCCGCCGCGGCGATGGGACTGATATTGGTCGCCTTGGGCACAGGCCTCGGCTTCGCAGCCGTATCGCCCTGGTCGAACTCGGGCGCATCTGCGACGACGATGACCATCGCCGGCGCGATCGGGCTGCTGCTGATGTCGGCGATCGCTTCCGCTATCGGAGGCTATCTGGCCGGCCGGCTGCGCACCCGCTGGGTCGATGTGCACGGCGACGAGGTTTTCTTTCGCGACACCGCGCACGGGTTCCTCGCCTGGGCGGTCGGCACGGTGATCACGGCTGCGGTCCTTACTTCCGCCGCCGGATCGCTGGTCGGCGGCACGGCCAAAGTAGCTGCGGTGGGCACCGGCGCCGCTGTCGCCGGAGCTGGCGCGGCAGGCATGGCGGCGGCATCGAATGCCGTGGCGCCGGGACGTGCGGTCGAGGCCGCGGATCCCAACGCGTATTACGTCGACAGCCTGTTTCGGACCGACAAACCGGCTGAAGCTCCCAATGCGGACGATAGCGCGACACGCGCCGAAGTCGGCAGAATTTTTGCCACCGGCTTGCGCGGTGGCGACCTCTCGCCGGCGGATCGTACCTATGTTGGACAACTGGTGGCGGCACGGACCGGCTTGAGCCAGGAAGAAGCCGACAAGCGTGTCAACGACGCGTACACGCGAGCGAAGGCCGCTGCCGCCGACGCCGAAGCCAAGGCCCGCGAAGCTGCGGATGCGGCGCGCAAAGCGGCGAGCTACACGTCGTTGTGGATGTTCATCGCCCTGCTGGTCGGCGCATTCGCCGCAACCTTCGCCGCGACTGTCGGCGGCCGGCTGCGCGACGGCGTCTATGCGTAGGGACGCGCAGGCAAGCTCAACAACCGCCGGCAGCCGAACGCCGCGGCGGGACCATCAACCCCACTAGGAGATTTCACATGCGCTCGATTCTGTTGTGGCTGATCGGCGTGCCGATCCCGATCATCATCCTGATCGCGCTGTTCATGCGTTAGCCCGGTGGTCTCGTGCGCTGCCGCCGGTGGCGT